>NZ_JBFRPJ010000104.1:0-62627 GCF_041471945.1 Vibrio sp. 10N.261.51.A4 | reverse complement strand
AACTGATCGGCATTACAGCCTAATTAGGTGCCTTTTTTGTTTTTGTCGTAGAAGTCGCAATAGATGCGTTAACAAATGGTGACTTAGTCAGCAAATATCAGCTGAGTGCTCCAACCACTTGCATTTTCACCACATTTTTACAGAAATTAGATGCCATTTGCGTACGAAACTTTTATCCTTAACCTGATTTTTTAAGGAAGTTGAATATGATCATCAAACCTCGAATTCGCGGATTCATCTGTACTACAACACATCCAGTCGGTTGTGAAGCTAATGTAAAAGAACAAATTGCTTACACAAAAGCTCAAGGCCCAATCGCAAACGCACCTAAACGTGTACTAGTTGTTGGCTCTTCAAGTGGCTACGGCTTGTCTTCACGTATTGCGGCTGCATTTGGTGGCGGCGCTTCAACTATCGGTGTTTTCTTTGAGAAAGCCGGTACTGAGAAAAAGCCTGGCACAGCTGGTTTCTACAACTCAGCAGCGTTCGACAAGTTTGCTAAAGAAGAAGGCCTATATTCAAAAAGCCTGAACGGCGATGCTTTCTCTAACGAGGCGAAACAGAAAACAATTGACCTGATCAAAGAAGATCTAGGCCAAATCGATATGGTTGTATACTCACTGGCGTCTCCAGTGCGTAAAATGCCAGAGACTGGCGAAGTAATTCGTTCATCTCTAAAGCCTATCGGTGAAACGTACACGTCAACTGCGGTTGATACGAACAAAGACACAATCATCGAAGCAAGCGTAGAGCCTGCAACTGAAGAAGAGATCAAAGACACTGTTACTGTAATGGGCGGTGAAGATTGGGAACTTTGGATCAATGCTCTTTCTGAAGCTGGTGTTCTAGCGGACGGTTGTAAGACGGTTGCTTACAGCTACATCGGTACTGAACTAACGTGGCCAATCTACTGGGATGGCGCACTAGGTAAAGCTAAGATGGATCTAGACCGTGCAGCGACAGCGCTGAACGAGAAGCTAGGCCAAACTGGCGGTACTGCAAACGTTGCTGTTCTTAAGTCTGTAGTGACTCAAGCAAGTTCTGCAATCCCTGTAATGCCTCTTTACATCGCTATGGTGTTCAAGAAGATGCGTGAAGAAGGTATTCACGAAGGTTGTATGGAACAGATCTTCCGTATGTTCAGCCAACGTCTATACAAAGAAGACGGCAGCGCGCCAGTAGTGGATGAAGTGAACCGTCTACGTCTAGATGACCTTGAGCTTCGCGAAGACATTCAAGATCACTGTCGTAACCTATGGCCTCAAATCACAACTGAGAACCTAAAAGAACTGACTGACTACGTAGAGTACAAAGAAGAGTTCTTGAAGCTATTTGGTTTCGGTGTTGAAGGTGTTGATTACGAAGCTGACGTTAACCCAGCTGTTGAATTTGATGTAGCTGACATCTAATTCAAGTTATCGAATCTAAACGAAATAGGCGCTCATTGAGCGCCTATTTTTTTGTCTGCTATTTGGTTCAAGAGATTAAGAGCAGATATGGGATTCGAGTGGCGGGATGCGAAGAGATTTAAGAGCGGATACGGCTACCGCGATTCGAAGGGGGACAAGAGTAGAAATAAGGGATGAAGAGAGTTAAGAGCAGGAGTGGGGAAGAAGGCTTGAACCGCTTAAAACAGGTTATAAAAAATGCACTAACCCAAAGTGAATTAGTGCATTCGAAATATCTAAGCTTGGCTGCTTTTAATGCAGCAGATGCTAGCTAATTATGATGATGAAAGTACCTGCTAAGGTCATCAATATATTGGCTATCGCATAAGTACCCGCATAACCCAGAGCCGGAATCGTTGAGCGAGCGTGGTCATTTACGATGTCCATCGCTGGAGCGCAAGTTCGCGCGCCAATGATTGCACCGAACAACAAAGCTCGGTTCATCTTCAATACGTAAGCGCCAACCAAGTAAGCGAAGAATACTGGCAGCACACTCACTACTAGGGCAATACCTATTACCTGTGGGCCAACTTGGGTTAAGTGCTCAAATATCTTACCACCGGCGCTCAAGCCGATACCGACCATAAAGAACATCAAACCGAGGTCTTTGACCATGTTCAGAGCACCTTGAGGCACATAACCGAAAGTAGGGTGGTTCGCTCGTAGGAAACCAAGCATGATGCCCGATAGAAGCAGGCCAACCGCGTTACCTAGCCCAAACGATACCTGACCGAATGTCATGGTGATCAAACCAAACAAAATACCCAAAATGAAGAAGCTACAGAAGGCCATCAAATCCGCCATTTGGCTGTGGATTGAGATGAAACCAATTTTCTCAGCTAGGCCGTGCACTCGACTCTTTTCACCACTCACCTGTAGGACGTCACCTTTAGAAAGCACGATGTTTAAGTCCATCGGCATTTCAATCTGAGCACGTACTACGCGGTTAAGGAAACAGCCGTATTCAGACAGGTTTAAGTCTGATAGGCGCTTACCTGCGATACTGTCACTCTTAACGACGATCTCTTCTTCCACGATACGCAGATCGAGAAGGTTACGGTCGAAAACTTCTTTACCGTTACGGAAGCTTGGGTCTAGACGAGCGTGGCTATCTGGGAAACCAACCAATGCGATCTCATCGCCTTCTTGCAGAATTGCATCACCATCTGGATGGGCAAGAATACCATTACGTCGAATACGCTCGATGTAACAGCCTGTTTGGCGATAGATGCCCAGTTCACGCAGATTCTTACCGTCAGTCCAAGAGATGAGCTCTGGTCCCACTCGATAAGCACGAATAATGGGCAAGTAAACCTTACGCTGACCTGAAGCGCCTAACCCACGTTCTTGGGCGATTTGCTCTGCCGAGTCGTGTAGGTTCACTTTTTGAAGTTTTGGAATCAAGCGAGCAAACATAATCATACTGATTAAGCCAACCAAGTAAGCCATCGCGTAACCGACTGAAAGGTTTTCGATAATCAGGCTCAAGTCCATGTTTCTTGGTAATTCTGCAAGCCCAGAATTCAGAGCATCTTGAGCACCTACCAATATCGGCGTTGCTGTTAAGGCACCTGCCATCATGCCTGCAGATAAACCAAAGCCTAGGCCAAGGTAATGACTACTGAAATAGGTTAGGGCAATTGCGGTAGAAAGTACCACAAGGCTCAGAATGAGGTAGTGCTTACCGTCTCTGAAGAAGATACCGAAGAAGTTTGGTCCAGCTTCAATGCCAACACAGTAGATGAACAGCATGAAACCAATGGTGAGCGCATCTGCGTTAAAAGAAAAGCCAAGATGTCCCATGATAAGGGAAGTAATCAAAACACCGATTGAATTACCAAGTTGGAGGCTACCGAAACGAATTTTACCAATGGCTAATCCAATCGATAAAACAACAAAGATGAGGAGAATGGGGTTTTGTTCTAACAGAAAAACAACGTCGATATTCACGGTGGTCGCTCAATAATTGGCGTGGAACACAGGGTAAGTTTGAGAGGTGAATTGTATCTAAATATAAATAAATTATAAGCAATATTTTGTTAATTTACTTGATTTTGACCTTATTCTTATTCCGTATGAAAACTGGTCATAAAAAAGCCCGCTACAGTGAGCGGGCTTTCTATAAATCGTACAGTCTAACGCCTAAATGGGTCAGCTGTTTAAGGCTTTAGCCCTGATTCTCGTTTGAGAAATCCTAGCTTAGTCGAAAAGACCTAGGTTTTCTTTTGCGTATGCTTCAAATTCTGTGCAGCCGCCGATGTGGTCTTGGTCGATGAAGATTTGTGGAACTGTATCGACAGGTTTACCAACAGTCTTCTCTAGATCAGCTTTGCTGATACCTTCAGCGTGGATGTCAACGTAACGGTAGTTGAAGTCATCGCGTTTAGCTTTAAGAGTTTCAGCATGCTCTTTTGCACGAACACAGAATGGGCAAGCAGGGCGACCAAAAATAACTACAAACATTTAATTTCTCCTAAATACGGGATGAGGCTCGTTAACTCGATTATGTTAACTATTCTTTAGTGAATGCCACTCAAAATTTCATAAAACCAACTATGCCTCAATGCCATGGGGAAATAAAGATGGAATTACCTCTTAATACAATAGGTTTTGTCTATCAGAGCAAATAATGGTCACAAAAAGGATCCATGCTGATTTCTGATGGGTATTCAGATTGATTACCCTTAATTTAAGAGTGTGAATTACCCCTAAGAATACGACATTAATCCATCTTTAATG
Source organism: Vibrio sp. 10N.261.51.A4 (assembly GCF_041471945.1). NCBI lineage: Bacteria > Pseudomonadati > Pseudomonadota > Gammaproteobacteria > Vibrionales > Vibrionaceae > Vibrio > Vibrio sp. 10N.261.51.A4. The sequence goes on along the minus strand of NZ_JBFRPJ010000104.1, from coordinate 58,440 downwards.
CGACAAGTTGCACCTCGTCAAAAAAAGCGCATACAGAACGAGGCATCTTAATACTGATGCACTATATAAAGGCTAAATTCCAATAACCAAGAGTTCGCAGTTTTGTTCGGTCATAGGCGCAGGAGGCACCATGTTTCAATTTATGACATCTACAAAGATCATCTTTGGTGATGGAGCACTTTCCGCTTCATTGTCTCTCTTTAATCAATATGGCTACAGCGTGCTATTGGTTACAGGCAATACATTAGAGCGCACTTCAATTGTTACTGACTATCTTGATGCGCAGAGTATGCGTTATCAGCACATTGCCGTTTCCGGTGAACCTAATATCAAAATGGTTGAAGAGGCGGCTATTTCTGCTCGTCGATTTAAGCCAGATATGGTTGTCGCCATGGGGGGCGGTAGCGCCATCGATATGGGCAAAGCGTTGGCTGCGGTTTTACCTAATCAAGGCAATTTATATGACTATGTTGAAGTGGTCGGGCGTAATGTTCCTCTTAAAACCAAACCACTTCCGTTTATCGCAATTCCAACCACAGCGAGTACCGGCGCCGAGGTCACTAAAAACGCGGTGCTGAAATCAGGCCAAGACCAAGTAAAAATCAGCCTGAGAAGCCCAGACATGCTGGCCGACGTTGCGATTGTCGACCCAACCCTAACTCATGGAACCAATCTATATCTATCTGGGCGAGGTGCGATGGATGCCTTTACTCATCTAATGGAAGCCTACGTGTGTGGTGAACCGAATCCGTTAACCGATATGATTTGTGAAGAAGGGCTGCGTAAGTTGAGTGGTTCTGTGGTTAAAGCGTGTGTTTATGATGAGCCTCAAGCGCGTTCTGATCTTGCTTTCGCTTCTATGCTCGGTGGTATGGCGATAACTAATGCCAAGCTTGGCGCAGCCCATGGTTTAGCCTCCGCACTAGGAGGTAAGATTTCTGCGCCTCATAGTGTGATTACCGCGCGTTTAGCGCCGTTTGTGATGTTGGAGAACATAGCCGTTGCAAAAGAGCAGCAAAGAAGCGACATCCTAGCGCGTTATCAGCGAATCGCTCAGATAGTAACAGGTAACGTAGAAGCAATAGAAGAGGAGGCAATTTCTTGGTTATCGGAAGTGCTTGATACGCTTAAGTTACCCAACTTGTTGGAATTTGGTGTCTGTGAAGCCCAGTTTGATGAGGTGTCTGCCGACGCGCTCAAATCAGTGGCGATTAAAGGAAACCCTTTGCCGCTTAACCAAGAGAGGCTCGTGCATATTTTGAAGCAAGTATGCGAGAAGTGCAGTTGTAGAGAAGGGCATCATGAGGGAGTTTCAATGAATCAAATTGGGCAAGAGCCAGCTGTCGAGTCGAGCTTTACCATTATCAATTCTTATGCGTCCGAAAACAGCGTGGTTGAGAAGGGCAATAGTTGGACTATCTAACGGTCTTAAACTTGTTCGTTGTATAAGTCATTTTATACAGACAAATAAAAACGGAGCTCTAGGCTCCGTTTTTTAATTCAACTTGTTCTCTGGTCATCTGTTTTCAGTTCATGACTAAGCAGATTAGAACTGAGAGTACTTCTCGTAACGTGAATCACGAAGTGACTCTTTGACGCGCTTTAGGTTCTCTCTGAAACCAGAACCACGACGTAGCGTAAAGCCTGTCGCTAGCACATCGATAACCGTCATCTGAACAACGCGACTTGCCATTGGCATGTAAACGTCAGTGTCTTCTGGAACATCCAGAGAAATAGACAACGAGCTCGCTTTATCCAGTGGAGAATCTTTTGCTGTGATAGCAATAACTGTCGCACCGTTTTCACGCGCTAAGTTTGCAATCTCAACTTGGCTTTTAGTGCGGCCAGTATGAGAGATAAGAACAATAACGTCGTTATCACTGCAGTTAATGCAGCTCATTCGTTGCATCACGATGTCTTCGAAACATGTGATTGGGATATTAAAACGAATAAACTTGTTTTGAGCATCTTTGGCGACAGCAGAAGAGGCACCCAGTCCGAAGAACGAAATGCGTTTTGCTTGAGTCAGCAAGTCAACAGCACGGTTTACTTGCATCGCGTCTAGACTGTTTTTAGCAACGTCTAGACAAGCCATAGTTGATTCGAAAATCTTATGCGTATAAGCATCTGGACCATCATCTTCTTCAACATTACGGTTCACGTAAGGTGTACCGTTTGCCAAGCTTTGAGCTAGGTGAAGTTTGAAGTCAGGGAAGCCCTTTGTGTCTAATCGACGACAGAAGCGGTTAACTGTAGGCTCACTCACGTCAGCCATTTTAGCTAAGGTAGCAATGCTAGAATGAATTGCAGTTTGAGGGGAAGCCATAATTACTTCGGCTACCTTGCGCTCAGACTTGCTGAAATTTTCCAGGTTTTTTTGTATTTTTTCTAATGTATTCATAGTGTTCACAAGGGTATAGAGAACAACTTGCTAGTTAATATCTTTTACCAGGGGGTATGGCTGAAGCAAATATCAGTAAACACAAAGCCAAATCTATACTTGGTATCGTAAATACTGCTGCGTCAAATAGATATCAAGCTAACTAGCACCATAGAGTCAGTATAAACCCAACATACTATTTACTAATACAAAAACAGGGCATGAATGCTTAAGAATATGACAAACCTCAACAAAATTTTAGAAAACTACAGAATTGGAAGAGAGTTTGAGCAAAAAGAATGCAAAATGAGTATAAACTGACAGCTTAGTTACATCAAAAAGAAAGAAATTTTCAATTTGATGCAACTAAAATTGAATGACTATGCGTTGATTTGCGTAACCAGTTTGTTGATTTTTCCCATCAAGTTTGGTGCTAGTTTAGAGATCTCACGCTGTTCTTCAAGCACTGACGAAAGAATATCATTGCCTGTTAGTGGGTTTGCTAACACCACCCGGAAAACGATGATTGGCTGATGTGCCCATGCTTCAGGGTTTAAGCGTGTACGCGACACGAAAGATTTGCCTGTCTCACGCTGCTTCTTCTGAATAAACTTAGTCAGTTCATTGAGCAACTCATTCAGTTCGACACGATGTTCAGGCTCAGCTTTAAGCAGTGCCGCTTTGACTGATTCAGGTAAATAGCGATAAGTCAGTAGGCAGAGCTCAGGTTCTGAAACCAGTTCGAAGTCGCTCTGATCTTTAATCAGGTCGGCAAAGTAGCGTGCTTTGTTGATACTTTGGTCGATCAGCAGTTCATAACCAGGACGGCTAATGATGTGCATTGCGGCGTAAACCAACATTGCCATGCCTGAACGAGAACCTTCTAACGTATGGCTACCTAAATCTTTTGAGCCTTTGCGAAGAATGTATTGAGCATGATGTTCAATCGCTGTCATCGCATCTGGCTTCTTAAACAGAACCATGCCCGCACCCATAGGGATATAAAGCTGTTTGTGCGCATCAATCGTGACTGAATCCGCCAGTTCAATACCATCAAGCAGGTGACGATGATTGTTAGACATCAGAGTCGCACCACCCCAAGCAGCATCAACATGGAAATGACAATCGGATTCGGCACACACCTCAGCAATGTCTCTTAGTGGGTCGATATTCCCGGTTTCGGTTGTACCAGCCACACCAATGACGGCAAAAGGTTTGATCTTGTTCTGCTTGAGTTGCTCGATCTTGAGCTTTAGATCATCAGTACAAATACGGTTGTCGTTATCCGTTTTAACAGACACTAGACCTTCTTGACCAATACCAAGGACATCCGCAGCTTTTTTCAGAGAGTAGTGACCACGTTCAGAGACTAAGATGGCAAGGCCTTCGTAGTCGTAGTGCTTCATGGCTTTAAACAAGCCCTCTTTTTCCACACCTTTGAACGAACCTTGCGCTTTTAGAGCGTTGTTACGTGCAACCCAAAGCGCAGTAATGTTCGCGATGGTACCACCAGAACAAAACGCACCTAAAGAGTGGTTTGCACTGTGCATCCAACGAGAATAAAACTGGTCGCTATCTTGATAAATCAGGCGATGTAACATGCCCAGAACTTGACGTTCTAGGGGAGTGAAAGCTTTTGAGGTCTCGATTTTTACTAGATTCTGATTCAACGCAATCATGATTTTTGAAAGCGGCATCAGGAAGTACGGCAACGCAGAGGTCATATGGCCAATAAAACTTGGCGAAGACGTGTGAACCGAATGAGACACAAGAGAATCGAGGAGATGCTCAGTATGTTCAGAAACAAACTCAGGCTGCTCTGGGATATGAGCATTTGAAAAATCTTTCTCAATTTCACGTAGCGGCTTTTCTTCAGCCACAATATGTTCACGTAAGAATTGATTCAGGTTTCGTGAAAGTTTGTCTTCAATTTGAGTGAGTGTTGAATCTGGGCCTTCAGGTACCGTGAAGATACGTAGAAGACTGTCGAAGCTAACATCTGCTGTTTTTTGTTCCGTAACCATAGCAAGCGAGTTATTTTTCTAATATTGACGCGAGCGGGACAATCTAAACGAAAACGGGAACAATGTCCCGTCTTAATTATGAAATCCAACTTCTCAAAAAAGCATATTAAATGCGGGGTTATTTACACTTAATCGCTTCAAGTTTACTGATCGACTGGTTGTAACGCTGCAGCGCTGAGTCGATTTGCTTAGGGTGACTAAGCAGCTCTGCAAAGGCAGAACGTAGTTCGTAGTTTTGAGCGTGAGGCGTTGATTGGCGGTCATCGAATGTTGTTTTCGCGATTTTACCAAGCTCATCATCACGTGTTGATAGCGTTTTAATGTCGTGTTGCTCAAGTTGCAACCAACCTTCTACAGGTTGCTCTGTTGCCACTTTGCTTGAGTCGTTTACTAAGTAGTAGTGAACCGCAGCACGGTTAAGCTCAAAGTGGTGCTTACGACCTTCTAGGAACCACTCACTCACTTCTGTTAGCTCTGGATATTGCTCAGAGGTTAATGCAGCAAGGTCGGCATACCAATTCAAAGAAGCGTCGATGTACGCATCATATTTTTTTGCTTGGCACTGGTTTGTCTCAGACATTGAATCTGCTGCAAAAGAGAAAGTAGAAGTTGAAGCTAGCAGTAATGCGACGCAAAGGCGTTTCATAGTGGTTCCTTTTGTAAGTTTATTCTTTTTATAACTTTGTCGTTACAGGTTACCGTGATCGTTATTTGTTGAGCAATGACACTTAGTGTCTTTTTATTTCGGTAACTGTATCGGTGTCTTGGGCATTGGTATTCGAGTTGCATTCTAATCTAAAACAAACGCTATTCCTGCGATCTAGTTAGCAAGAGATACAAAGAACAACATCAATATCGGAACAAGCAAGCTGAGGATAAAGCCACTGACGATAGCGATAGGCACACATCTAACGCCGCCTGTTGTTTGAATGACCGGTAAGGTGAAGTCCATCGCAGTCGCACCAGCATAACCAATGGAAGTGCATGGGTAGCTGCGAATTAGCACTGGAATCAGTACCAAGGCAACTAACTCTCTTAACAGCTCAAGCATGAAAGAAGCGCCACCATAGACAGGACCAAAGGCGTCACCCATTAAGATACCAGCCAGAGAGTACCAACCAAATCCAGAAGACATTGCCAAGGCTTTGAACAGAGGGATATCTAGGATGTAAGCCGCGATTACACCACCTAACATTGAGGTGATGATAATGGTGATTGCGATAACCATACCGTGCTTGTTGAGTAAGATCTGACGAAGTGTGAGTCCGCTATTACGCAGCTGAATGCCGATAAAGAATAGAAGAACAAACAGAATCCATTCGCTTGCGGTATCAACCCAATCAAGGCCAATAGGCAGCACTAAGCCAGCGATTAGCCCTGAACCTACCACTAAGATGAGTTTTGCAGATTCCATCGCCATAGAAGAGAGGGGAAGCTTCTTCTTGCTACTGTCGGTTTTGAGTGGCAATAACTTATCAATAGCGGGCAGTGCCATTAGGTTACATACGCTTAAGCAGACAAAGAAAGTGACGGTATATAGAAGGATTGTCTGCAGGTTACTGCCTAGGTTATCGAGGGCGGCTAAGCTTAGTCCCATTAACGCCAGAATCACGTAGATCAACCGCGATGTTGAGCGGTTGATAAATTCTAATGTCTGAGCGTTCGAAATTGCAAAAAGATACCCCACGACGAGTGGCGCAAATATAAAGATCATCCCTGTAAACATGCTTTCCCCATTGCATTTACTTCATATTACACTTACTTGTAATTTAACAGTGACTTAGAAGCCGCTAGTATTGATCACGTCGCTTAGCTTTGCATTAAAATCATGCTTGCTCAAGTTGCTTAATTTATAAAGCACCTCTGCACCTGTCACGTTAAGTTCAACTTCGTGATCATCGATGTTCTCATCCTTGTTTCTGAACATCAGCAGGTGGTTAGCGATTCGAGCGATATCTAAGTAAGAGACTTCACGCTGTTCGTGGTTATTGATGGTATTGCTGCACACATCAATAAAGTCGCTGTCGAAGCCCCAACGGTTAAGCACCAATTTACTGGTAGCAGAACATTGGCCTTGGAAGATTTGTAGAGCGATGTCGTGATCTAGGTAATTGCCATTTTCGAGGTAGAGGTGGTATTCGCTAACCAAACAGAACAAACCAATATCAGCCAGTAATCCAACAAGCAGCGATTTTTCATGCTCAAGGTAACGGTATTCAGTAGGGGAGAGCTCTTTGAAGCTGTTGGTAACAAGCACCATAGTAGCGCCCAGCTCTTTTGATACAGAAGCGCTCTGAACCAATACCTTATTACATTCTTTACTGAGGTTGACTGAGTGTTTGAGTTGCTCAATAGCCTGAGCCGTCACGATGTCACGTACTCTTAATATGCCAAGGCGCGACACCGCCGTCATAATATCAACACAAGTAATATTACGTCGGTTAAAGACGACAGAGTTAGCCACACGAATGACAATAGCAGCGAGGCCTGGGTCTTCGAGTAAGCATTCGGCAACGTCAGCAATCCCAGTTGATTCAAGGGTACAAAGCGATTGAATCTTCAGTACAACGTTAGGGATAGGAGGAAGTGTTATTTTTCCCGCTGAGATAGAATGTCCAACAAGTTGGGCAAACTCTGATTCTAGACCCTTTAAGAGAAGAGTCTTATTTTGAGGTAGCCAGAAAAACGATAAATGATTCATATAAAAAGTAAAAACAGGTCTGTCCTGCCATTTTACAAGCCACGATGCTGCGAGGCAATACTCACCCGTCTACATAACCTTTAATAATTTGAACCGGTGTATCACTAGGTGTCCAAATTCAAGCATGGTTTGATAGTTTACTGTGAAGTCAATCATGAAAAACCGGAATACTCAATTGATTGATGTGAACTAAGTCCAGACTTATTTTTCTTTTCGAAGTATGATTTATTTAAAGGTGAAAAACGAAACCATAATATTCACCTATAGAATAACAAAATAGATTTAAAATTTTCGCATAACAAGCTGCTTGTCTGGTGATCAACCTAATCGGGGTAATTTGATTAAGGATCAACGGATATGACCGAGACAGCATTTATTAATTACGTGAATCAATTTGGTGAGCATCAAAAACGTTCTATGTTCGGAGGTATTGGCCTCTTTCAAAATGACGCTATGTTCGCTTTATTGAGTGAAGGTTGTTTATTCATTAGAGGTGGAAAATCATTAGATAAAAAACTGACCGATCTTGATTGTGAAAAGTATCGTCATGTAAAGAAGCAGACAACAGCAACCGTAAACTATTACGACATTACGGATCTGTTTACCTGTGAACATCCTGAATTGGATAGTATTATTCGTACTTCAATCGATAATTCAATTCAGCAGCGTAGCTTCAAGAAGTCATCAGCTAGCCGTAGATTAAGAGATCTACCAAACATGCAGCTTACGTTAGAGCGCATGGTTAAAAAGGCGGGTGTGGATGATGTTTCAATGTTTATGCAGTTGGGCGCACCTGAAGTGTTTAATAAGGTTCGCGAAGCGTACGGAAACGATGTTGACCTAAAACTACTTTGGAAATTTGCGGGTGCAATTGATGGTATTCACTGGAAACTATTACAAGAGCCACGCAAGCAGCAATTACTGAAGAGCTGCCACTAAAGAAGTTTGCCTTATATGCTTAAGATTACTGTCAATAAAAAAAACCGAGGAATGTCCTCGGTTTTTTTGTTTCTGTCTTAGTCGGACTTCTTAAAAGACTAAGTATCAAAAGGCTAAGTGCTCGTTAAGAGCTAGCTTGGCTTTAAGTATTAGTACTTGAAGCGAGCAGTGAACATAAGTTGGTCACCGTAGAAGTCGTTAATACGAGCTTCAGCGCCTAGAGAGAAAAGCTCTGTAGAGTGGAAACGCGCGTAAACAGAACCTGTCCAATCATCGTTGTCATCGATAGAAACGTAACCACCTTTACCACCAACTTCTAGTTGTGGACCAAGCCATTGGCGAACACCAATGTTGATTTCCATACCGATATCAGTAGAGCTTGAGTTCTCAGGTTGAACGATACGAGCTAGCATTTCACCTGTTAGGTCTGCCCAGTTGTTTAATGGAGCGTGGAAACCAAGACCTACAGCTGAGTCGTAATCGCTTTCAAATTCTGAATCGATACGTGCTATAGCGTGAGCGTTCGGGTGAATGGACTTACTGAACGCACCACCAAATGTTACTGGGCTAGCACCGATACGTGCTTCAAAGTAATCATAGTTAAAGTTGCTCATTACCTGTGGTTGTTCATCAACAGCTAGTGCTTGACCAGAAGCCAATAGCATAGCGGTAGTAAGTAGAATTTTGCGCATAACGACCGTAAACCTATATTAGTGTTAATTCCTTTGGTTTGAGACAAATCGGCAAACCATAAACATTGAGACAGTTTAATCTAACTCACGGAAAAGTAATCCTTTAAAATGTAAAACCTTACTCATTTAGTTAAAAAACAAGCAAATTAAGGATCAGTATGTAACGGAGATCTCATGTTTAGGGCGAATGAGAAAAATAGACGAGCGAATTATCCAAAATTTGTATACATTTGGAAGGTTTTTATATCGGATGACGCTATTCTCAGTATCCATTAACCAATCAGTGCTATTCACCAAAACTGGTGCGTTTATCCGCCATTGAAGTCAGTATGCGCTCGGTATCTAAGATGGAAGTCCAGTTTAGCAATTGCTTGTCGTTGGCAATGACATAGTCAGTCAATTGTTGAGTAATCGTGTCTCTCAGTTGGTCGCCTTGCCAAGGTTTTGAAATATAGAAATCAAGTGCTGCGTTGTTAATGGCTGTGACGGTATCTTCTAGCCCAGCTTGCCCGGTGAGCAACAGCTTACGCGTTGGTTTAGTAGCGTCGTGTTGGTTGAGTTCGATCAGAAAATCAATGCCGGTTTCTTCTGGCATGATGTGGTCGCATAAGATTAACGCGAGCTTAATACCATCTTGTCCCATTTCTTTGATTACTTGCTTGGCTTCATCGACCGACTCTGCACCTTCAACCAGAAAGTTCTCTTCAAATATCGCCAAGTCCTGAAGGACACTATTGAGAACTTCAGGTTCATCATCGACACATAAAATTAGGTACTTATTCATGAGGTGCTCCTTCTTGTTTGAATGGAAGCCACACTTGCATGTTTGTATGGCTGCCTACCTCTGACTCCACCAAAATAAACCCTTGATGAGCCGAAACGATTTGTTGAGAAATGGATAACCCAATCCCTAAACCAAAGTTGCCTTCTTTTTTAGTCGTGAAATTTGGGTTGAAAATGGTGTTGATGTCTTCTTTGGCAATGCCGTGGCCAGTATCGGAGATTTGCACCACAAGAAACGCGTTGTCGCCTTTTGTCTGTTGAGAAGTGGTGATGGTCACTTTTCCTCGTTCAGATAGGGCATCGAGCGCATTGGAGATAAGGTTGGTCCACACTTGTTGCAGCGAGAGCGACTGGCACAATAAAGGCGGTAAGTCGGTATCGTAATGCTTTTCGAGTTGGTGGTGTTTAAGCCTGTTTTCGAAGATCACTAAGGTATCTTCAAGCCCTTCGTGGATATCTGTGTAGTGGCGAACTTCTTCATCTTCTCTAGCATAGCTTTTTAAGCTTTTGACCATATCGGCAATACGCTTGCTGCACACTTGAATTGAGCGGATAGAGTTTCCAACATAATGGTAATGCTCTAAGTCATTGAGCAGCTCTTTGCCTGCGACAGGGGACGCCTTTAATGTGTTTAGAACCGTAGAGTCTTGGCTTAGGTTTAGTCTCACGGCTTTTTTTGCTAAAGCACGGTCATTAATCGTCGACGTAAGATGCTTTACGAGCTGTCTTTCTTGGGCTGTTGATAGTGGCTTAGCTAACTTTGAATGTGCCAGTACGTCAGTCCCTTTATTGGACTCTGGAACGGATAGGTTTGCCAATATTTGGTCGAGATGGTCTGACAGAGTTTCGATGCTTCTTAATATGGCAGCAATCGGGTTATTCAGCTCATGTGCGACTCCCGCGACAAGCTGCCCGAGCATCGCCATTTTCTCTTTTTCGATCAGTTGCTGATGTGCAGACTCTAGTGATTCTAATGTTTGTTGCAGTTTGATCTTATTGGTGATACTGCGTTGCAAACGTCGATTGAAATGACGGAGCAGTAGATTGGTAAATAACGGCAGTAGAGTATTGTTTGAATGCATCACCTGAGCAAAGCTATCTTTATCCAGCTTGATAACGCGTGTTTGCGTTAGGGTGACCGCGGTAGAAAACGAAGGTTCACCTGTCACAAATGACATCCCGCCAACAATGTTCCCTTTGGAGTGACGTACCACTTCCCGCTGTTGCCCGAGTTCATCTTTCTTATATAGAGCCGCTTCACCCTCAATGATCAGCCATAAAAAGCGATTGTCTTCGCCTTCCACAGTGAGCAGATGCTCGGGGGAGTAGTCACGAATGGCCTTGGTTTTATCATCTTTTGAAAACACATCTTGTAAGGCACTGACAACACGTTCTGCAAGGGCATTATCAGAAAGCTGGTGGTAGTCGTGAATGAAACCCGATTGGAAAGAGTGAATCTTTTGCTCAATGTGCGCTCTGAGTAAGCGCTGTTGATCCAATGCATCGCTGTAAGAGAGCAGGTTTTCTGAGTCGTATTGGATGACAAAAGAGGTTAGCTCTTTTTGCGCTGATTTGAATAGAACCTGATCTTGAACCGGCTTGGTTAGACAGTGGTTGAGCCTGCCTTCATTTACAGCGGTTAGAATGGATTGAATGTCTGACGAAGCGCTGACTAATATCGTTCTTGCGGTATTACTATGGGGCAGCTGTTCAAGTTCAATCAGAAATTGCACGCCATTAAATTCAGAATGATGATGAGTGATCACCAAGGCAACGGTTTGGTTGTGATCATGAATATCTTCTAATGCGTGATGTGCGTCTTCGATGTTCTCGGCAGTATAAATATCGAATACACAAGCCAACGGAGCCAGCTCCGAACGTATTCTTTCAATGCTAACCGGATTATTGTCCAAACAGATAACAGCGTATTGATTCACAGCTCAACCTTAATAGTAGCGACGTCTCTAGCCTAGCAAGAACCGCCGAATAAGGATGAGAGCTAGCCGTTAATTTATTGAGGCAATCGAAGTATCGAGCAATAGACTGATTTAACTCAATGTTTCTTGTTTGCTACTGATGGGGTAGACTAAAAAAAACAGACACGTGTAGAAAGAGAACTCATGGAACAGTTAAGAAAAATTGGTGCAATTGGCGGAGCAATCTCATTGGCACTATGTTGGCCTTTAGCGGTTGGCCAAATTGGACAAAATGCTATTACTGACGGTGTTGCAAAGCTTAACAATTCAAGCATTCAAGCTGAGATCGTGGAATACGATAGAGGTTACTTGTCTTCCAACGTAACCACTCGTTTAACTGTGACGGATGAAAACCTGAAAGAGCAACTTGCGATTGATGGGTTGCCGAGTGAGTTTGTCATAAATAGTGCGGTTAGCCATGGTTTGGTGAGTCTAAATGCACTGTCGACGTTTGAGAATACCGATATTCTGCCTTTAACTCTGACCACTAGTACTGAGCTAAACGGCAACACTGACTTTAACTTTGAGTTAAGCCAGTTCAATCACCAAGGTTCTGATGAGAATGGGACTTCGGTCTCGATCACTAAATCGAATCTTTCTGGCCATGCGACTGTTTTAGGCCAAGTTGATTACGAGCTTTCAATCCCTTCAGTTCAAATTGATTTTGAAACCGGTGAAGAGGTAACGCTGTCTAATCTGAAAGGTGTGGGTTCAGGCCAACAAGCGAAAGGCTACTGGTTAGGTACTCAGAATTTTACTATCGATAGCTTCTTGGTTTCAGATTCTGCAATGCAGCCTTTCATGACCATTGAAAATTCTAAGTACGATTTTGAATCACATCTAGATGAAGCAACTAAGCGTCTGCGCAGCAACCTCAAGCTGGATATCGCAAACATCGAGACCAGTGAAGGCCAGTTGAACAACCTAAACGTCGATTTTGAAATGTCGAAGTTGGATAGCGAGTCGTTTGAGAAAATCTTTGAGATTTACCAATCTAATCCTGTGATGACGCAAGAAGACGTTGCAGAGATCATTCCATTTATCGATATCCTGTTTGCTAAAGGTTTCGACCTTTCAATGAACAACATGTCGTTAGAGTTAGGTAAGGGACAGTTCGAATCTAAGTGGTTGGTGAGCGTGCCGGAAGGGACCGAAAACATCAGCAGCAACCCTTCGATGATCATGCCTGCATTAACGGGCAACGTTCACTCTAGCTTCTCAAATGAACTTGTTGAAGAGTATCCATTCATCCGTGAAGGTATCGATGAATTGCTTGTGATGGAAATGATCAAGGAAACAGACAGTGGTTATGAAATCAGCGCTGACTTAGAAAATGGAAACCTAGTGTTCGAAAATGGACAAGAAATTCCATTAATCGCTCTACTTATGCCGGTTTTGGTTCAATAAACAGAGCAGGCGTGAATACTGATAGGGTGATTTAGCAGGTTAAGCTTAAACATTTTATACGGTACAAAACAAAAGAGGTCTTAAGACCTCTTTTGTTGTTTTTATGTTGGGTAAAACATGGTATTACTTGCATAGTTATTATTTAGCAGGAGCAATCATCCCCATGGAACTTACATTAGATAACGTATTCAACTTCAGTGCTGGCCCAGCTGCACTGCCTAAACCGGTAATGAAACAAGCGCAAGCGGACTTTATTGATTGGAATGGTTTAGGGACTTCCGTGATGGAAATCAGCCATCGCAGCAAGGAATTTATTCAAGTTGCTGACGAGTCCGAACAGGACCTACGTGATCTTCTGAACATCCCAGACAACTACAAAGTTCTTTTCTGTCAGGGGGGCGCTCGTGCTCAATTCGCTGCTGTTCCTCTAAACCTTTTAGGTGATGCGACGAAAGCGACTTACATTGATGCGGGTTACTGGGCAGAAAGTGCAGTGACTGAAGCGAGCAAATATTGCGAAATCGATGTATTCAACGCGAAGACGTCAATTGATGGTAAAGCAGCGGTTGTTCCAGCTAAAGATTGGAAAATTGACCCGGAAGCTGCGTATGTACATTTCTGTCCGAATGAAACCATCGATGGTATTGAAATCAGCGAGCTTCCTCAAACGGATAAGCCAATCGTAGCGGATATGTCATCTAACATTCTGTCTCGTAAGATTGATGTGTCTCAGTACGGTGTTATCTACGCGGGCGCGCAAAAGAATATCGGCCCTGCGGGTATCTGCATTGCAATCGTACGTGATGATCTACTCGAACTCGCAAACGACGTGTTGCCGAGTATTCTGAACTACAAAGTACTTGCTGAAAAAGACTCAATGTTCAACACACCACCAACGTACGCTTGGTACCTATCAGGCCTTGTGTTCAAGTGGCTGAAAGCTCAAGGTGGCGTTGAAGCGATGGAGTTGGTGAACAAAGAGAAAGCAGCGCTGCTTTACGATGCAATCGATAGCTCAGCTTTCTACAAAAACGATGTTCACACTGCAAACCGTTCTAGAATGAACGTGCCGTTCCAACTGGCGAAACCTGAGTTAGATGGCAAGTTCCTAGAATTGGCTGATGCTGCAGGTCTGAAATCACTGAAAGGGCATAGAGCAGTAGGTGGAATGAGAGCTTCACTTTACAACGCAATGTCTCTGGAAGGCGTTCAAGCGCTGGTTAGCTTCATGAAAGATTTCGAAGAGAAATACGCTTAATCGATGATAGGGCTTTGACTGATAAATTGCTTATTTGATTTTTATTGTGTCGAATGCACCGAACGAGATAGATGCCGCTTTTGCGGCATTTTTTTTGTCGTTAATAATAAAGGGTATGGTATGTTGATTTATTGTAAGAACAGTCATCCAGAGATATGACGGATGTATCAGAATGAGCAGACCTTTCTCTTAAAGCGAGAGTATCAACTGTTATTTAGGCACTTTTTACTATATAACGTGTCGCCCAAAGCTAGGTCTCTAATCATGAGCAGTGAGCGATAAGCCGCATCGCCCGGTTTATTGATGGGCGATTAAAATCCAACGTCTAATTTTTACCACAAGGAACCAAGTGTGAGGTTATTGAGTCTATTTGCGATGCTATTTCCGGCCGTTGCTTGTTCGTCCACACTTGAAATATGGGCTGGTATTAATTATGAAACGGCCGATTATGTAAAAGAACATATCGAAGCGATGACTGATCATCGTGTAGAAATTCGTTCGTTTGACGTCAACAGTATTCGTTCTGAACTGCTTGTTGCTGATCCTAGAGACAATACCTTTCCCGACGCCATCTGGGTTCCTTCTGACTTCTTAGGTCTAACTGAATATATCGATTTAGCGACGCTTCCTGATGCTTGGGTCGATCCCCAACGCTATGAGAAAAAAGCGCTCGATGCAGTGGTCATCAACGGTGAGCTTAAGGCGTTACCGGTTGGTATTGGAAACCAAGTCGTTCTGTATTCGAGCAAGCCTCAAGCGCAAGTCGTGACATGGGAGAGCCTAATTGAACGCTCTGCTCAGTCCGATCAAGTGAGCGTGCTTTTTCCCAATCCAAACATGTACTTCTATCTAGCTTTCTATCAGCTTTTTTCTGAAGACTTATTATCGTCGAAGAATGTTAATGGTGAAGGGTTAGTTGCTATCTTTGATTTCATCGACATGTTGCAGCAGAAAAAAGTCATCGAATCATCGTGCAGCGATATTTGCGCGAGGCAGAGGTTCATCAATGGGGAAGTCGAGTTTTTGATTGACGGTGATTGGGCGTTCAGCGAACTCGATGCCGCCTTTGGTCGAGATTTGTACATCAATTCGTTGCCGACCTATCGTGGTGAAAGTATGTCTTCATTTAGTGGCGCAAAGGTTTTTGCTGTCACGGAAAAAGGCATGCAAAACCCAGATAAGAAATTGGCTTTGAAAGAAGTCGTTCAATACCTGCAATCAAACAGTTTCACCTCTTTAGCTCACTCGAGTGCCATGGTTTCGCCGTTTTATGAGGTTAATCAACGCCGTGTTGAGGAAGGTAACCAGACACTTTCAAATATGTACGATGAGTTTCAAGCATCGCAAATGATGTCGAGTGACTACAAGATGGCGATCGTTTGGGAGGCATCGGCTCGGGCGTATCAGCGTTACAAGTCAGGGATGCCAAAGAGTGAACTGCATAAATTTTACAATGATTTTGTTCAATATTACTCGGCGAATATGAGGGTAAGAGATTGAAGCTATCATTAAAATACACCATGGGCTTGGTGTTGCTGGCTTGCTCAATGCTTCCTGTTTACCTAGCGGGACAGTTGATTCTCAATAAACAAAACCAAAGTTCTTTAGAGCAAAAAGAAACCAAGCTGGACAACTCTACGACCGGTATTCGTCAAACCGTACAAGAGCAAATTAAGCTGACGGCGAGCCTAACTCAATGGTATTCGCATGACCGATCATTGATTAAAGCGGGTGGTAATATCTTTTTCTCGAGTGTTGTTTGGGACAAGATGGATAGCTTCAATGCGCTAGCGGAGAGTGTGTCCGCGACTTATATTCTGGACCAAAACTGGAAGCCCATTTATGACAGCAAAGGCAGCTTGTACCATTTTGAGCAGAGCCAGTTATTAGAAAGCTTGAAGCGTCCTCAATCGGTTTATGGGCAAGGGAAATTGTTCCACACCGAGTTTACCGAAACTGAAGTGGCGGATAATGCCGCTGCAGGTATCGCTTTTGTCGCGCCGATTTTACCTTATCGTTTGATAGAAGGTTCTACATACACGCCGCAGGGTTATCTTGTGGTTCTTATGGGGTATGACAGACTTAAGACTAAAGTGACGCCTTTCCTTTATCAAAATGAGTCGGTTGAGTTTAACTATATTGATTCAACGGATGCTCAATCTTCTGAACAAAGTGCGAACATTATCTCTATCGACAGCACATTCTTTACCGACAAATTGGTACTGAACGTCAAACATCATATTTCCGACAGTGAGCGTTTATTAGAGATGCAACAAGCTCAGGTGGTCTTTGTCAGAATATTGGTGGCGACACTTGCCATCTCGATTGTGTTTGCTCTGTTCCTAAGCCGCTGGTTCTCAGGGCAGTTAAACTTGTTGGCTGAATCTGTTACGTCGTATTCGCATAACCAGTCACCGACTCATAGTGTGGATGAACATCGTTTTACAGAGTTCGTCACGCTGAGTCGTTTATTGGAAACCATGTGGGGTCGTATACAATGCCAAGTCCGTGAACTGACCGAAAGCAACGATAAACTCGAAAGGTTTAATGTTCTGCTAGAGGACTTAGTTGAAGAGAAAACCAGCAAGTTAACGTATTCGCTCGCGCGTGAAGAATCCCAGAAGCATCGTCTTTTGAAGATCGTTCAGTTTGCATCATCAAGACACGCGGCTGAATATCGGTTGATTCCTCAAATGGTCGATCAAGAGTTAAAGACATTACTTGTTCAACATTCGATTCAGTTTCATTTTAACCGGACTGGCGAGGCTGACCTGATACTCTGTGACTCACAGGGGACGGCGATCGGGTATTTTTGTTCAAGTTCATTTGATGTCCTCAGTGAAGAAGATCTTCTGATTTTTGACATGTACCAAAAACAGTTAGCTGGTTGGCTAGAGCTCGAAAATATTACACGGATTAACATGCCGACTGGCTGTTTGAATCGTAAAGCTTTTAATGAAGATCTCGAATTCAGTAAACGCAGCATTAACGACAATCAAAATCAGATTTCTTTGATCATTATTGATATCAATGGCTTGAAAACGACCAATGATGTTCATGGGCATGAGATCGGGGATGAGCTGATACAGCGCTGCGTAGACGTAATCAGCCACGAATTGACACCTGCCAGTAACCTATACCGTTTGGGTGGAGATGAATTTGCGGTGCTTACCTTAACGTCTGGTGAGTCGAGTTCGCTCAATGTCGCAAAGATGACTGAGCAGTTGTACATTGCTCAGGAGCAACAGGCAATCGAGACTAAAGCGGGTATCTCTATTCCTGTCAGATTCTCGATTGGTGCAGCCTCTAGTAATTCAACAGACGTTGAGCAATTGTTCTCAGTCGCTGATGAGAATATGTATCAGCAAAAGCGTCTTTATTACCAAACGTTGTCTGTGGTTGGGAAGTAATAATGCCAATCACGCTGACAAATAGCGATCACGATTTTCGACGTCCATTAGAGCGGAACTGCTGCGGTGTGACGTTATAATATGTTTAAACGCTTATGGGAAATGCGCTTAGTCGGGCCAACCGTTGCTTAAACACAGACGATAAAAATGAAAAAGCCCACCAATGGAAAGTTGATGGGCTTTGTGTTTGTATTTAGCTTACGTAACTCAGCTAGAGCCAGAAACTCTTCAGAGGCATCTCAGAGTCAAAGTGATGAGCAATTTGCGCTTGGAGTAGCTCAGCGGTCGCAATAGCGTCAGTTAATGCATGATGCGGCGTGTAGTCGGGCAGATGGTATCGACGACGACTCTGACCCAGTCTCACTGAAGCTGGCTTCTTACCTTTCAGCTTATTCCACAAGCCGCCAGCCAGTTTATTTTGGATCTGAGATTCAATCTCCAGCGTGTCGAGGACTGGGAACTCAATGCCTTCACCGAGTCGCACTTTCAATGCATTGTCCAAAAAGTCACGTTCGATACGACGATAGTGAACCACAGGGATATGCCCCGCCATTGATTCTAAGATCTCGCCCAACACTTCGCTAAGGTCTGGCGCATCAATGATGTCATTGTGAGTGATGCCATGAATCACGACAGACTCTTCTTCTAACTTCTGTTTTGGTCTCAGCGTCCAGTGTTTGGCTTGTCGCAAGTAGATGCGATTGAGCGTAAATGGCACTAAACCAATGGTAATGATGCCGTCTTTGTTTGGGTTTAACCCCGTCGTTTCAAAGTCGACAGCCAAGAACATCACTTCTGAAAGTGGCGTATCAGGCGCAGGAAGAGGCTGGCTGTAAAAGTACTTTAAGCGCTCGTCTCTCGCTCGTTCTAGCTTCTGAGCAAACTTAAATGGCCAATCGACCGCAGGTGATCTGAATAGTTTGTTCATAGGCCCTACTTAAACTTGTTGCTGGCTTGATAACGGAACTTAAGGAAGTTTTGTGCATTACTTAATATTTGGAATGCATCCTTTAGGTTACGTCGTTCGAAGTCAGACAGGTTCTCTGGCTCGATGTTGTTATCGGGCTCGATGTTGTTGTCGACATCGTGTGCTTGGTGGCGAATACGAACCAGAGAGATAAACTCCATCGCATCTTTCAAATCTTGAGCTCGGCCTTTCGGCAGAATACCAGCGTCGATAATGTCATCTAAACGTTCGAACGAGTTTTTAGAACGAGAGGCTACCGCCAGTGAGTGAACACGAATCAAATCGGCCAGTGGCGCAGTACCACGACGCTTAAGATTGATTGAGTTGTTGTGGCGGCCATCTTTCTCCATCACGAAATCTTTGAAGAAGCCGAGTGGCGGTGTGCGGTTAAGAGCATTACGTGCAAGACACGCCAAGAAGCGGTTGTTCTTACGTGCGCGTCGAACAATAAAGCTATTCAATTGCTCAGCCCATTTCAGGCGACCATAAACGCCATCTAAGTCGAAGAAGATTGAAGCATTTAACAGTGCTTTCGGGTTTGGATCATCAATCCAATCGGCAAAGCACTCTTCCCATTGTCGACGAGTCATACGCCACGTTGGGTTAGTCGCCATGATATCGCCAGTACAATACACATAGCCACACTGATCTAAGCCATCACAAATAAAGGTCGACAGCTCCTCAAAGTATTTACCGTGCTTTTTCTCGTCGTAGGTATCATCAAGAATGATTGCGTTATCTTGGTCGGTAACCAGCAGCTGCTCATCACGCCCCATAGAGCCCAGTGCGAGGAAACAGTAAGGAATAGGCGACTTGCCCAATTTCTCTTCGCCCAGTTCGATAATTCGCTGCTTAAAGCTACGACCAATTACCGACATTGCAGTACCCACCATGTGGGCGTTGGCATCTTCGTTAACTAAGCGCACAAAGCTGTCTTTTACTTGCTCGGAAAGCACCTTCAGATCTTCGATACTTTGTTGCTGGAAGATACTACTTACCAATAACAGCGAGTTTTGAGACTCATAACGAACAATATCGGTCGCTTCGATAATGCCAATCGGCTTCTTATCTTTAAGCACTGGTAAATGATGCACGTTATAGCGAAGCATGGTCATCATAGCTTCGTATACGTAAGCATTGTGATCGAGAGAGATAACCTCAGGTGTCATTACGCTAGAGACTTCATCCGATGGGTCAAGCCCTTCAGCTAAAACGCGAGTACATAAATCTCGGTCGGTGATGATGCCAATCACGGGTGTTGAGTCATCTTCATCATCTTCAACGATTTCTGGATCAATGATCAGCAGGGAAGAGACATTGTCTTCGGCCATCATCGTCGCGGCTTGTTGTATCGTACGAGTCTTCTCGATCATCGGCGCTTCGCTAGTCAGTAGCGTTTTTACCTTGGATGTCGTGAGATCGTTGGCATCGTTATTACTTGAGTTTGCTTGGCGAAGACGGGCGTTGTCTTCTACTTCTACGAAATCTGCAAAGGAGTCGTAGTTGTCGTAGAGCTCTTGGAAAATTGGCTCAGGAATGCAGTAGAGAAGAGTATCTTCGGTCGCTTTTACTGGGAAACGAACCTTGTTGTTGGTCAGTAGACCCATTTGCCCGAACAAGTGGCCTTCATCAAGGCGGTTATAGAGTTCGCCTTTACGACGGTAGACTTCGACTTCGCCACTTCGAACGATGTATAAGTCATGTATTTGATCACCAAAGTGAATGATAGGGGTATCTTGGCGGTAATAAGAAATTTCCACGCTACTGGTCACTTTCGCCAACATCTCCTCAGGGAGTTCTGTGAAAGGGGGGTATTGTGCCAGAAAGTTTTGAATCTCTAATAACTCAGCATCCATAATGATCATCCATTGGTTTGTATGATTTCATGGTACAACATTTGATAATATTTTGCCGTCACAAATCAATCTGTGAGCTAAAACCTTTTTAAAGTCTTATGGATAGACTAACCTTTCAATTAATGGAGTGACAGTTTAAGGATGATAGGAATGTCGAAGTGGAAGCTTAGTTTTGTATCTGCGGTTTTTATGTTTTCTCCAAGTTTGTGGGCGGACACTAACGCGGTGGATATTTTAGATTACGACCATATTTATGCCACGGCGCATTCGGGCAGTTTAAATGAAGATGCAGGCAGTAATAACAATGCCTCGTCTTATGGATTAGGCGTCAGTTACGCGATGACGGATGATTGGTTGCTGCTGGGAGACTACAGCGCACGCTTCATTCACCCTGATGACACCACAACTCGAATTGATACGCTGATGCCAGGTGTTGGTTACCGTTACAGCATTAAGAAAGATTTAGATATAGTGGCTTACTACCTGCTTGGTATCACGAAAGGTAAGGTTGAAGATAATGACACCAACCGAACTGAATCTTCAGACACCGAGTTCATCCAAGGGGTAAAAGCTGAGCTTAACTATGGATTTGCGAAACGTTGGATAGCTAACGGGAGTGTGCAAGTGAATCGAAGTGACCTGTTTGATGAACAGATCTATCACTTAGGTTTACGTTATCTAGTGACCAACAAGTTTGCGATTGGTGGGTCATACCAACATCGAGATGGTGAAGGTAAAATTCGTAGCGAACGTACTAACGAGCTAGGTGTGGAATTTTTCCTAGAGTATTAACTTACAAAGTATCTAAACCTGAAAGTGGAGACACAAAAAAGCCAGCTTAATTGCTGGCTTTTACACATCTATTGGTCTGTAAGTGCAAGCTTGTGGTCTGCAAATACAGGTTTCGCTTTTCGATTAAAGAACCGCAGCGATACCTTTACATAGAGGACCCATGTTTGACTTAGTCATACCAGCAACACTGATACGGCCAGAACCAACAATGTAGATTGCGAATTCGTCTTTTAGGCGAGTTACTTGCTCTTTGCTTAGACCTGAGAACGAGAACATGCCGTTTTGACGTTCGATGAATGTGAAGTCTGCATCAACACCTTCTGATTTCAGTGTCGTTACGAATAGTTCACGCATCTCTTGGATACGGTCACGCATTTCTGCCACTTCTGCTTCCCATTCAGCACGTAGATCAGCATCACCAAGGATGTGAGTAACGACAGCACTGCCGTGGGCTGGTGGGTTAGAGTAGATAGAGCGGATAATGCTCTTAACTTGAGAGAATGCTGTCGTTGCTACGTCTGCTGATTCAGCAACCAGAGTGAATGCACCAACACGCTCGTTGTACAAGCCGAAGTTCTTAGAGAACGAGCTAGCAACAAGGATCTCTTTGTTGTATTGAGCAAAAATACGTAGGCCAGCAGCATCTTCTTCAACGCCTTTTGCAAAACCTTGGTAAGCAAAATCGAATAGAGGCAGCAGTTTCTTCTCAGCAACCAATTTAGCCAGTACTTCCCACTCTTCAGTTGTTGGGTCGATACCTGTTGGGTTGTGACAGCAGCCGTGAAGAAGAACGATATCGCCTTCAGAAGCTTTCTCTAGGTCAGCAACCATGCCAGCGAAGTCTTTGTCTTTAGTTTCAGCGTTGTAGTAGCTGTATTGAGCAGTTTCGATACCCGCAGCTGCGAAAACGCCGTTGTGGTTAGCCCAAGTTGGGTTACTGATCCAGATTTTCACTTCGCCCAGTTGGCGCTTGATGAATTCACCCGCTACGCGAAGTGCACCTGTACCACCTGGAGCTTGTGCTGTTTTAGCGCGTTGAGATGCAACGAGCTCTGCGTCTGAACCGAAAAGAAGTTTCTGAACCGCTAGACCGTATTCAGCTGTACCTTCAATCGTTAGGTAAGATTTGGTTTTTTCGTTTTCAAGAAGTGCAGCTTCTGCTTTCTTTACTGTTTTAAGTACTGGTGTTTGACCATCTTCATTTTTGTAGATGCCAACGCCAAGGTTGATTTTCTCTGCACGAGAGTCTTTTTTAAACTCTTCAGTAAGGCCGAGGATAGGATCGGCGGGAGCAGCTAACACTTTTTCAAACATAATCTTCATCCATGTCAATTGAGAGGGGATAGTATCTATGGGTAGTTATACCTGTATGGAATTTTTAAGACAATACGAAGTGAACAGAAAGACCAAAAAAAATCCATTTCAATCAGATTTATTGACTAAAGAGGATATTTGATAACAAAACACCCTACGGATTAACCTATAGGGTGCAAGAAGTTAGTGGATTTTGAATAGATTACGCTGGTTGAGCAATAAAGCTTTCGCGCTCGAGTTCACTCGCTACATTTTTGCCATCTTTGTAGGTCGCAGCAATTGAAACAAACGCTTGTTCGACGACCAGAAAAGCTTGGACAACTTGCGGATCAAAATGCGTCCCATTGCCCTCTAAGATGATCTGTTTAGCTTGTTCATGAGTAAAGGGTGGCTTGTAGACTCGCTTCGAGATGAGCGCATCATAAACATCAGCTAATGCCATTAAACGGCCAGATAACGGGATATCTTCACCAGACAACTGATTAGGATAACCACTGCCATTCCATTTCTCGTGGTGAGTCAGAGATATCTCCTTTGCGACTCTTAAGAAAGAGCTACTTCCCAACTGCTTTTCTGCAATAGATAACGCTTCAGCCCCAATCGCGGGGTGACCTTTCATTATCTCAAACTCTTCGTCCGTCAATTTGCCCGGCTTCAATAACACACTATCAGGAACACCTACTTTGCCCACGTCGTGCAAAGGCGCAGATTTGTAGAGCAACTCGATGTAGTTTGGTGTTAACAAGCTTGAGTGGGTTTCTGATTTGCTGAGCTCTTGTGCGAGCACCTTGACGTACTCTTGAGTTCTTAGGATATGTGCGCCCGTTTCATTGTCTCGAGATTCAGCCAATGCCGATAAGCTCACAATGGCCACGTCACGTGTGGTTTTGACTTCGTTTTGCGCGGTTTCAAGGCTATCAAGCATGGTATTGGTCATAGATGCCATTGAGCCAAGCTCGTTGTAGCCGAAAATAGGTAAGCGAACGCCTTGCTCGCCATTGGTGACTTTGTTTAATGCGTGCTCTTGGCTTAGGAGAATACGCTTAATTAGCTTGCTCCAAAGCGTCATGATGGTTATCGCGTAGCCACCCAGTACCACAGCCAAATAAATAAACTCTTTGATCACGCTGATCTTGCCGGTGCCATCCAATAAGCGGTCAGGGTTATGTTCTAACCAGAAGATGTCTTTGACAGCAATCATCGTCAACATAGTCGTCAGTGTTACCAGAAGCACGATAACCAAGCCTATCATCTGCTTGACCAGTGAACTTCTTTCACCAACCAGTTGGAAGTCGAATTGTCCAGTCGTCTCCATTTTATCCATTTGGCTGAGCTTGGCATTCAATTGAAGAATGGTTCCGGTAAAGAAGCCGAATAGACTCATGCCAAACAGCACCTTCAAATTACTATCTATGGTGAATTCATAGCTTAAGTTGTAGTAGAGCGCGAAAGGCACACTTGCAGCAAAAAATAGCAGGGTATCGAGTTGCGCGAATCGGCCTTGCTTGACCAAGGTATGTTGCGCCAATGGGTAACGACGTGCGAGCCATAATAAGATAAACACAATACTGACTTGTGTGAAAATCTCTAACGTCGTTAAGCTATCGAGCATAGGGCACACCCGACTGCCATAGGTGCCAAACAGCACGCCAGCAATGACGTATAACTTAGTCGTTAGCGATTGATTGTAATTTGAAGTATCCATCGGTAAGCCTTTGTTCTCATTCTTATTAGATTTACGCATTCATTGATTCACGACTTTAGAATTGCGAATGATTAGCATAAGTGACGTGAATAAGACCGGAAATTCTATCGATAGCTTTCGTGGATTGATACAAGAAACTGGTTTGTGTTAGAGATTTGTTAGCTAGGTGGGGGTTATTGCAGCATTTTTATGAAGATACTTGAATAGCCTCGGTCGAGGTTCGAGGCTATTCAGTCTGTGTACTGGTTAGAATCGCGAGTGATTGAGTTTGCTATCTACTTTACCCCGTTACTTTTTGAGATTGATTTCAGCTTCGATTGAGCCGGTTTCAATCTCAGGGTGAGACGCTAGTTTGTCTGCAGCCCATTGGTTGATGTGTTTCAGAATAGCAGACACCGCGTGTTTTTCCGTTGGTGCTTGGTCTTGTTCGACATCGATCTTTTGCTTTGGATGTGAGCCTGTCGCATCTTCAGCAATATGGAGCCAATCTGGGTGCCAGTAATATGGCTGACCGCTCGGTGTTGTCCAACTGTGAACACCGTTTGACTCTCCTTTATAACTTAATTGGTCTGCTTCTATTTTTTTCATTGTTATCTCGCATGTTTTTGGGTTACATCAAATTATTGAGGTAGAAAGCCAACTTAGCTCCTACCTTGGGTACAAACTTAGCAAAGCTTACAAAGTTATCTGTGAACCAATTCACACTATTGTGGAAATTAGGTGCGATCATATGGATAGCAGCAATAGTTGTTGGCGTAAGTGATAAAATCACCGGCTCACAGAATTTCTCTAGGTAGTACAATTAGATGGCGCGTTATGAAGAGCTTGCAAAGGATATTCGAACTCAGATAGCCAACAATACGTGGCGATCCGGAGAGAAGATCCCTTCGGTACGCATGAGTTGTCGAAATTACAACGTCAGCAATAGTACTGTCTTACAAGCCTACCAGTTGCTAGAAAGCGAAGGGTGGATCATCGCTAAACCTCAGTCGGGCTACTTTGTAGCGCCAAGGCTGGACGGCGTTGACTACGCACAGCCACTCGTTAGTGAAAAGAAAGCCATTAATGACCGCTTATTTGATTTCTTGAAGTCGAGTTCAGCCGAAGGTGTGATTCCTTTCGGCTCTGCATTCCCAGATCCCGACCTTTTCCCGTTACCTACCTTGACTCGAAACCTTGCCAGCGCGGGTAGGAAGATGACTGGCGCGAGTGTGATAAATAATTTACCACCGGGCAGTGAGTCCTTGAGAAGGCAAATCGCACAGCGTTATCTGCAGCAAGGGATTACGGTTAATCATCAAGACATCGTGATTACGTCGGGTGCTATGGAAGCGCTCAACTTGAGCCTGCAAACGGTCACCAAGTCGGGTGACAACGTCGTGATTGAGTCTCCCGCCTTCTATGGTGCTCTGCAGGCTGTCGAGAGGCTCGGGCTTAACCCTATCGAAGTGGACGTTTGCCCAATCAATGGGTTGAATATAGAGCAGTTTGAAAACGCGCTACAAAACCAAGATGTTAAAGCGTGTTGGCTGATGACGACTTTTCAAAACCCAACGGGAACCAGTTTGTCGGAACAGGCAAAGCGCCGTGTGGTAGAGATTGCAGAACAGCATGGAACCTACATTATTGAAGATGACGTGTATGGCGATCTTTATTACGAAGGGCATAAGCCGAAGCCACTAAAGGCCTTCGATAAGACCGATTCCGTCTTGCTTTGTGGGTCGTATTCAAAAAGTTTGTGTCCTGGTTATCGAGTAGGGTGGGTTGTGAACACGCGTTTTAACGACGCGATTCAAAAGTTACAGCTTCTTTCTACGTTATCGAGTAGCGCTCCTGTTCAACTTGGTGTCGCTCATTTCTTAACGCATGAAAGCTACGACAATCACCTTCGTAAACTGCGTAAAAACCTTGTCGTCAGGAAAGAGCGATTTATCGATGTCATTAAGCAGTACTTTCCGCATTCAATCGAGATTGAAGAGCCGGCTGGTGGTTACTTGATATGGATTCGCTTTTCTGAAAAATTCGACAGCCAACAGTTTCATCAACTGGCTATCGAACAAGGTATTAGCGTTGCATCTGGCGATCTGTTTAGTGAGCATGGCAGAGTGGATAACGCGATACGATTGAACTTCTCTTATGAACTGACAGAAGAGAAAGAACAGGCGCTCATCTGGCTTGGCAAACTGGCACATCAACTTACGCACTCGTAAAACCTTAAGTCCCTCATAAAAAAGACAATCATTCCAACTGTACGGGTTGTTTGTGGGGTAACTGTACGCCTAATTGACCAAAGAGTTGTGATTCAATAACGGTAGACCAAATATTGGAGATACCGTTATGTTGAAAATGACTATGGGAAATGAAGTTAAGCTGATTATTGTCGCTATTGTGTGTGCGCTTCTGCTTATTCTCGGCCACGTACTGCTGGCAAAAGCATTCGCTGATATGGCGTGGGCGGAATACACCACTGCCGCGATCCCATTCGTTATGATGGCAATTTGCGGTCTTGCAATAAAATACGCTATCGACCAAGATGTGGATTAGCTTTTGAAATAATGAGTCTCAGATAGTGGCACGCAGAAGCATCTGGACTCGTTTTATTCCGAACATAAAAAAACCTCCGCAAGTGCGGAGGTTTTTGTTTGTTCTTAACTTTTAATATCGAATAGGTTTCGAATTAGAAGTTTGCAGAGCGTGGTGTACGTGGGAATGGAATCACGTCACGAACGTTACCCATACCTGTTACGTAAGATACTAGACGCTCGAAACCAAGACCGAAACCAGCGTGTGGCACTGTACCGTATTTACGTAGGTCGCGGTACCAGCTCATGTGCTCAGGGTCGATACCCATAGCAATCATACGCTCGTCTAGAATGTCTAGACGCTCTTCACGTTGTGCACCACCGATGATTTCACCGATGCCTGGTGCAAGTACGTCCATTGCTGCAACTGTTTTGCCGTCGTCGTTTAAGCGCATGTAGAAAGCTTTGATGTCTTTCGGGTAGTTCTTAACAATAACAGGTGCTTTGAAGTGCTCTTCAGCTAGGTAACGCTCATGCTCAGAAGACATGTCGATGCCCCACTCAACGTCAAACTCAAATTTCTTACCAGAGTCTAGTAGGATTTGGATTGCGTCAGTGTAGTCAACTTGTGCGAAATCAGCGTCTACGAATTGCTCTAGACGAGTAATTGCTTGCTTGTCGATGCGAGAAGCGAAGAACTCAAGGTCATCGCGGCGCTCTTCAAGAACAGCAGCGAAAACGTACTTAAGCATGTCTTCAGCCAGTTTCGCTACATCGTTAAGGTCTGCAAACGCAACTTCAGGCTCAACCATCCAGAACTCAGCTAGGTGGCGGCTTGTGTTTGAGTTTTCAGCACGGAACGTAGGACCGAACGTGTAAACCTTGCTTAGTGCACAAGCATAAGCTTCAGCATTAAGTTGGCCAGATACTGTTAGGAACGTCTCTTTACCGAAAAAATCTTCGTTGAAGTCTACGTCGCCTTTTTCAGTGCGTGGTAGGTTTTCCATGTCTAGCGTAGAAACACGGAACATTTCACCAGCGCCTTCTGCATCAGATGCAGTGATAAGCGGAGCAGAAGTCCAGAAGAAGCCTTGCTCGTGGTAGAAACGGTGAATCGCTTGAGATAGACAGTTACGTACACGTGCTACTGCGCCAATCACGTTTGTACGTGGACGTAGGTGAGCAACTTCACGAAGGTATTCGATAGAGTGACGTGTCTTAGCCATTGGGTAAGTGTCAGCGTCTTCAACCCAGCCTACAACTTTAACGTCAGTTGCTGCTAGTTCGAAGTCTTGACCTTTCGCAGGAGACTCAACAATCTTACCCGTTACTTCAACAGAGCAGCCAGTTGTTAGCTTTAATACTTCGTTTTCGTAATTATTAAGATTATTAGGAACCACGGCCTGAATCGGGTCGAAACAAGAGCCGTCATAAATGGCAAGGAAAGAGATTCCAGCTTTGGAATCACGACGTGAACGGATCCAGCCGCGAACAGTTACTTCACTGTCTACCGCTAGCTTGCCGCCAAGTACGTCTGTTACAGGCGCGTAAGTCATGTTGATTTCATTCTCCATTGAGGGACAAATTCAACTCAAAGTATCTGGCATTGCTGCAAATAAACATACATTTGCACAATAATTAGCCGAAACATTAAGTCGTATAAACTTTTTAAATCGATTGGACATATTACCTGTCATACCGACAGCTTCAACCTTTATTCTTGCTTGGTGAAAGAAATATTGTGTCTACTGACGATAAATAGGTTTGAGGGTGTGTTTTTTGTTCGATCTTAGCGTCAGCCTTACCTTTCACCCTATGTGAGCTGCTGAACGAGCATGGCGTAATCGAAACCTTTGTTTTCAATAATGGGAGTGTGATTGTGTTGAGACTCACTCTATATTGGCGCGGATTCAGTCATTTTGGACTTGATCACCTTCTTAATTTCCCACTAAAGTACAAGAGGAGTTTAATATCTACGTGTTAATTACGCCGCCTTAACCCCTGCATTCTCTCTACACCCGCACTTTTCGAGCGCTCGCTCATTCAAGAAAAACAGTCGATCAAATTATGTCTCAACAAGGCAGGACTGGCTGTACAAGTAAAAGAGAATTACATGCTTAATTATTTAAAAAAACACTGGTTATCAAACGTTAAAGGAGATTCATTATCTGGGATTGTGGTTGCACTCGCATTGATCCCTGAAGCCATCGCATTTTCAATTATTGCAGGCGTTGACCCTAAAGTAGGGCTCTATGCCTCGTTCTGTATTTGTGTCGTCACTGCTTTGGTTGGCAGTCGTCCGGGAATGATTTCCGGAGCAACAGGCGCAATGGCGTTGTTAATGGTCACCTTAGTGAGAGAGCACGGATTGGAGTACTTGCTTGCTGCTTCATTTCTTGCAGGCGTTATTCAAATCGCGGCGGGATATCTCAAGCTCGGTAACCTGATGAACTTTGTTTCCAAATCGGTGATTACTGGATTTGTTAACGCGCTCGCCATCCTAATCTTCATGGCCCAGCTCCCTGAATTGGTCAACGTCCCTTCGAGCGTTTATGTATTAGTCGCTTTGGGTTTGGCGATCATTTATCTGCTTCCTTATTTCCCCAAGTTTGGTCGTGCAATACCTTCTCCATTAGTCGCGATTGTTGCCCTGACAGTCATTAGTTTGTTGTTCGGATTAGATGTGAGAACGATTGGCGATATGGGTAAGCTTCCTGATTCACTGCCTGTGTTTTTAATTCCCAATATTCCATTCACGTTCGATACGCTTGCAACCATCCTTCCATATTCGATTGCTCTATCTTTGGTTGGCTTATTGGAATCCTTGATGACAGCGACCATCGTCGATGACCTGACAGATACTGAGAGTAATAAAAACAATGAGTGTAAAGGGCAGGGGGTTGCCAATATAGTGGCCTCCCTTTTTGGTGGTATGGCGGGTTGTGCGATGATTGGCCAGTCAATCATTAACATCAAATCAGGCGGCTTAACCCGATTGTCCAGCATGATCGCCGGGGTTGTTTTGTTATTAATGGTGGTGTTTGTTTCTGATTGGTTGAAGCTGATACCGATGGCAGCTTTAGTGTCTGTGATGATCATGGTTTCTATCGGCACATTCTCGTGGCGTTCTATTGTTGAGCTTAAAGACCACACACTTCCAACTAATGTAACCATGTTAGCGACCGTGGCGGTGGTGGTGTTTACTCATAACTTAGCGATTGGGGTGGCGGTTGGCGTGGTGCTGTCGGCTCTGTTTTATGCACATGCCAGCAAATCCATGGTGTTTATATCCGATGAAGTCGTGACAAACGAAATGCACACCATTCACCGAGTAAAAGGCCATGTCTTCTTTGCTTCGTCAGATGCGTTTGTCGACTTATTTGATTATGACAACGCGACCTCTTTAGTGACCATCGATATATCGGATGCGTCATTCTTAGATAATACCTCGGTCGAGGCGCTTGATAAGGTTGTGTTCAAGTTCCGTAAAAAAGGGGCTTACGTTGAAGTGTCAGGAATGGATAGCGTGAGTGCGAATCTGATAGTCAAACACGCGATGTATCACAAGCATAAAGACTTAACCGCGGTTTCCATTACGCACTAATCTTGGTTTACGGTTCTTTTAAAGCCTGAATTAGACGTTGCTATGAAGATAAAGCGCTCATTGTTGAGCGCTTTTTTGTTGGCGATCTATGACTTCTTCTTTGTACTCGATAAAGTAAACTGATTAATCAGTGACTCAAGGTGATCAGACAGCTCTTCTAAGTCATTGCTGATGTTGCGAGTTTCAGCCGCAGATTGCGACGTGTTGTTGGCGTGAGAGGTGATGGTCTCAACCTTTTGTTGAACATCTTGAGTCGCTTGTGTGGTGGATTGTGTTTGCTGCTGAATATTCTGTGCGTGAGCCAAGACTTGTTTCATCTCTTCGACCACACCATTCATTTCAATTGAAAGTGCGTCGATATCGGTTGAGCTTTGATGAGCTTGTTCGCAAACGCGATCGGCAGAAGTTAGCGACTCTTCACTGCCTTGCTGGGATTGATGAATGATTGACTCAATGCTGCCTGTTGCTTCTGCGGTTCGCGATGCAAGGTGGCGAACTTCATCAGCCACCACCGCAAACCCACGACCTTGTTCTCCCGCACGTGCCGCTTCAATTGCTGCATTCAAGGCCAGAAGATTGGTTTGGTCAGCAATGCCACGAATCACACTCAATATTGAAGAGACCTCTCCGGTTTGCTCATTGAGTGTCAGTATTTTGTGTTTCACTTCTTCTATGCTGCTAACGAGGTTTTTTATCTCACTGCTTGCTTCGTGTGCTTGGTTGGCACTCTTACACGCCACATCAGCGGTGTGATTGATAAGCTCTGAAGCTGTTAAAGTCGCTTGTTCTACATTGACTTGCTGTGCCTGTATTCCTTCGACATTGTGTTGCACTTCTGCGGTTTCGCTTTGCTGGTCGCTGGCGGCTTGCTCGGTAATTTGCGCGACACTAGTCAGTTGGTTGGCAGACGCATTTAACTTGTGCGAGGTGCTTTGTACCTTTTCTAAGCTGTCAGATACGGTTCCCATGAACGAGTTGATGGAGTTAGCCAGCGTGCCAATCTCATCCTTGCTTTGTTCCGGCAGGCGAGTGGATAGGTTTTTATCGTTGCTGATTTGGGTCATAAAGCGAGAAGTCTGTTGCAGCGGGCGCACGATAATCTTACGAATTAATCCCATCGTAAGGACAAATCCGGCAAACGAGATCACTGCCATAATGCCAATAGCAGCCATGGTTTGAGTGTTAATCAGCGAGTTAACATGGTTAAGGTTATATTCGAGACGAATCGCACCCAAGACTTCACCTTCTGGTGCCATATGACAGGCGACACAATTGGTTCCTCGGTAATCTTCACTCGACTTCATTGGCAGAGCAATAACCAAGCCTTTGCCCCAATCAGCAGAAAAAGGTTCGATAACGGTTTCGCCCGCTAGCGCTCGTTTATCAATATCGTCAACCGGTGTTTGGTTGTCATTACCTGGGCCATATAACTTGCTGACAGCGTCGGCGCGTAAAACACGAACGTCTTCAATGCCTTCTTGAGCCAGTGCTTTCTGACGAAGGGTCTCTTTTTGTGCCATGGTGCCGGTGAGCATCATCATATTGAGGCTATCGAAGTAGTTACTTGCTTTGTCGTGAAGCTGCTCACTTAACACTGAGTTTACAAGTTGCTTTTGTTGCGAATATTGGAAATAGGTCGATATTGCCAGCAAAAAGGTGAACACGATGGCGAGGGCCACTAGGATTTTAAAGGTGATTGTTGAGCGCATAAGGTGTTTGTTTTTATTAATTATAATGACGCAAATACTGTACTAGTAAGAATTCCTACCACCTATGGGGTATAACGAATTGTGTGACCACACTCCGGTTGTGGTTATGCTTCTGTGATGTAGCAAGTTTGTGCGGAACCTGGTGTTGAAATGGAACGCGCTTCAAGCTCCTCGCTGTTCTTAAAACAGACTGTTGTTTTGGGAAAATTGAAGTGCAGCATCGAGTTTTGATTGTGCTGATAATTAGAAAAGCCTAGGTTGTTAATTAGCTCGATGTATTTGTCCGCTTGTCTTTTATCAATAAAGACTATTGTTTTAGACGACTTAGTGGTCAATTTATATCCAAATGGTTGTTTTGTTCAATTTAATAGCAAAAATTGTGGTTATAGCGTTGTGTTTCGAGGCTCATTCGATAAGATGAAAAGACCTCTATGATAGAGGTAGGGCAGCAACGGATACGCTGCTTCAAATACTATGGAATGTGACTTATTGGACACATACATGAAATTCAAGATTACATCACCGATTATTGAACCTACGGAAGGTTCACCACATCAGTTAATGCTTACTCACGCTTCTCGTTTTACCTCTTTTAAGACAAGCTCCCCTTTGAACGCCCTGTTCGACAACGTCTCTGCACGCTTCTTTACCGCTTATCGCTCCTATTGTTATTCGTTTTATAACTTTATTTCTATCTGAACTCCTTTGTCATCCGCTCGATGAACGAAGACTCACATCTATAAAAACTAAACAAATAAGTTAAAAACAATGAATATTAAAATGATGGGTAGCTCCCTAATTATCGCTGGTACCGCTCTCGGTGCTGGTATGCTTGCGATCCCAATGGTATTAGCTCAATTCGGATTGCTTTACGGCACACTGCTTATGGTACTGATCTGCTTCGGTACGACTTACGCAGCATTACTACTTCTAGAAGCGACCATCAAAGCGGGTGGCGGTCTAGGATTAAACTCTATTGCCCGAAAAACCTTGGGTAAACAAGGTCAGTTGCTTACCAACGGCTTGCTATACGCGTTGTTGATTTGCCTATTAATGGCTTACATTCTGGGCGCAGGTGACTTGCTGAGTAAGTTACTGTCTAACTTTGGCGTCGAAATTACCGCGACTACCAGCCAAACCGTGTTTACCTTGCTTGCTGGCGCAGTAGTCGCAAGTGGTACTGGTGTGATTGATAAGCTCAATCGAGCATTGTTCTTCGTGATGCTTGCTAGTTTGTTTGCAACCATGGCCTTCTTAGCGCCGAGCATGACTCAAGAAAACTTGATGCAGGTAACCAGCCATGACCACGTTGACCTAATCAAAACCAGTGCCATCCTGTTTACGAGCTTTGGCTTTATGGTGGTGATTCCAACCTTGGTTTCTTACAACCACGAAGCGACAGACAAACAGCTGCGTAACATGGTGATCATCGGTTCTCTGATCCCATTAGTGTGTTACTTGTGTTGGTTGTTTGCGGTAGTGGGTAACTTGAGTGAAGAGCAATTCCGTAGCTTTGAGAACGTATCAGATTTGATGGCGGCGTTTGAGGCTCAGTCTCCTTGGGTGGGTAACGTCTTGTCTACCTTCACTGGCTTGGCGTTGTTGACCTCTTTCTTTGGTGTGGCGATGGCGTTGTTCAACCAGAACAAAGACATGTTCAACCAAAATACAGCGGTAACGTACTGCATTAGCTTTATCTTGCCGTTGGCTGGTTCATTGCTTGCGGCAGACAAGTTCCTACAAGTACTGAATTACGCAGGTATCATCTTGGTGTTCCTAGCGGTGTTTGTTCCTCTGGTTATGGTCCACAAACAGCGTTTCATGAAAGTTGCTGATGACCGATACCGAGCAGAAGGTGGCAGCGCAATGATGTTGTTCTCACTGCTGTTTGGTTGCTTCCTGCTTATCTCACAAGTGATCTAGTTCTTTGGTCCATTATCTAAGATGCGAATCGAGCATCTTAGATATAAGTGGCCGGAATTCAGATACAAAAAAGGAACGCATCGGCGTTCCTTTTTATTATCTGCTGATTAAAAACAGATTGATTCAAAGGCTATCAACAAACAACCTTAACAGCCAAACCACCTTGAGAAGTCTCACGGTATTTAGCGTTCATGTCTTTACCTGTTTCTAGCATTGTTTCGATAACTT
Organism: Vibrio sp. 10N.261.51.A4; assembly: GCF_041471945.1. NCBI lineage: Bacteria > Pseudomonadati > Pseudomonadota > Gammaproteobacteria > Vibrionales > Vibrionaceae > Vibrio > Vibrio sp. 10N.261.51.A4. The sequence goes on along the minus strand of NZ_JBFRPJ010000104.1, from coordinate 24,250 downwards.
TATCTAGAGAAACAGTAGGAGCAGAAGAACGACGAAGTGCCATACGAGTCGAGTTGATTGCTTTAACTGCAGCAATACCGTTACGCTCGATACATGGTACTTGTACTTGGCCAGCAACTGGGTCACATGTTAGACCTAGGTTGTGCTCCATGCCGATTTCTGCAGCCATACATACTTGCTCAGGGCTACCACCCATAAGCTCAGCAAGACCAGCAGCAGCCATAGAGCATGCCACACCAACTTCACCCTGACAGCCAACTTCAGCACCAGAGATTGAAGCGTTACGCTTGTAAAGACCACCGATCGCGCCAGAAGCTGCGAAGTAACGGATGTAATCTTTCTCTGTCACTGTTTGGATGAACTTATCGTAGTAAGCCAATACAGCAGGGATGATGCCACATGCGCCGTTTGTTGGTGCCGTAACTACACGGCCGCCAGCTGCATTTTCTTCGTTTACTGCGAAAGCAAACATGTTTACCCAGTCAACAACCGACATTGGATCATTGGTTGTTTTTTCTGAAGTCATTAGCTGTTGGCGAAGTGCTGCTGCACGGCGAGGAACACGTAGTGGACCAGGTAGGATACCTTCAGTATTCATACCGCGATCCATACACTCACGCATAGTTTTCCAGATGTTAGCGAAGTAAGTGCGAGACTCTTCGTCTGAGTGGAACGCTGCTTGGTTTTTCATAACCAGTGTACTGATAGAAAGACCGCTTTCTTTGCACTGATTAACCAGCTCTTCAGCTGTTGTGAATTCGTAAGGTGCTTTGATTGGGTTTTTTTCTTCTTTGCCGAAGTTCTCTTCGTCAACGATGAAACCGCCACCAATTGAGTAGTACGTTTTTGAGTATGCAACTTCGTCACCAACCCATGCATGAATGCTCATGCCGTTCTCGTGTAGAGAAAGGTTGCTAGTGTGGAAGTTCATACCGCCATCGCGTGGGAACGATACTGTATGACAGTGCATGCCAACAGGAAGGCGCTCAGTTTCTTCTACGCGAGCAATGAAGCCAGCAATAGAATCGATATCAACACGCTCAGGAGTATTGCCAGCAAGACCCATGATGATTGCGATATCTGTGTGGTGACCTTTCCCTGTCAGTGATAGTGATCCATATACGTCCACGGTGATTTTAGTGATGTCGCGCAATTTTCCCATTGAACGTAGGTCATCAATAAATTCTTTACCCGCTTTCATTGGTCCAACTGTGTGTGAGCTCGATGGACCAACACCGATTTTATAGATATCAAATACACTAATCATAGCGATTACCTCAAAAAGAGAGCCTCCCAAGGGGAGTAGGGAGGCTCATTTATTATCATTATATTTTTTGTCTAATCTCGCGATATAAGATGGATGCCATCTTATAAAAAGGGCTTGAGATTAAAGAGCGCCGTAGATTACAGAACTAATAGCCGCTAGACCACATAAAGCTGTAAAGATTTGCACAGGTGCTGAAGTTTTGTACTTAGCCATAGCTGGTACTTTCTGCATCGCGAACACAGGCATTAGGAACAGGATAGCTGCAATCATTGGAGCACCCATTGTTTCAATCATACCTAGGATACTTGGGTTAACTACCGCAACAATCCAAGTTGTAACAACGATGAACGCTAGAGATGCTTTTTCAATCTTAGAGATTGAAGAACCAGAGCGAGACTTGATTAGACCAACAAGACCTTCGTGAGCACCTAGGAAGTGACCGAAGTAGCTAGAAGTAATCGCTGCGAACGCTACTAGAGGACCCATGTAAGAGATAAGTGGAGACTCATGTACGTTTGCTAGGTAAGAAAGAACAGAGATGTTCTGTGCTTGTGCTGTTGCTAGTTGCTCTGGAGATAGAGAAAGAACTACAGAGAATACGAAGAACATTACAAAACCCATCAGCATCATTGCTGCGCCGCCAGTGATCGCGTCAGTTTTCTTAACTGCGTCATCACCGTATACACGACGTTGCTCTTTAGAGAACTGTGAAATGATTGGGCTGTGGTTGAAAGAGAACACGATGATTGGAATAGCAAGCCAGATAATAGAAGGCATTGTTGACCATTCTGGGCTTACGTCCATCATTGAAGTGTTCCAATCAGGAACTAGGTAAAAAGATAGCGCTAGTAGGATGAATACTAGTGGGTAAACCATTGCTGAAGTTGCTTTAAGCATCAGCTCTTTACCGAATACAACACCTGCTGTCATAGCAAGGATAAGTGCACCAGAAAGAAGAGGACGTGGAATAGATTCCATACCCATTTGGTTTACTAGGAAAGAATCAACTGTGTTTGTGATACCAACACCGTAGATAAGAACGATCGGGTAGATAGCGAAGAAGTAAGCAAAAGTAATAATGTTTGCGCCAGTCTTACCGAAGTGCTCTTCAACTGTGTCTGTAATATCAGCTTCAGGGTTTTTAGCAGACAGTACGAAACGAGCTAGAGATTTGTGTGCGAACCAAGTCATTGGTGCCGCAATTAGAGCTAGGATAACTAATGGCCAAAAACCACCCGCACCAGCTTTGATTGGAAGGAATAGTACGCCAGCACCAACTGCTGTACCGAATAGTGATAAACACCAGGTAAAATCTTTATAGTTAAACTTGCTTGAATCTTTAACGGCATTTGCCGAAGAAGTTGTTGTGTTCATGTTAAATTACTCATTTTTTGGGAACAGGAAATAAGTCGGGGCTAATTCTGCAGAATTTTCTTCTGCAAAAAATAGATCTAAATCATGTAATGAAACGGCGTGTCACATGATATGCGAAAAACGAATTTTTGATCACGAAAATAGCGTGCTACATGTGATTTATGTTTATGCATGGTATTAGTTTTATTTATGCGAAAGGCGGGGTTGTATAGATTTATACCAGGGAAACGTTTGCGTAAAATTGCATTAATAAATCTGTTCCATAGAAAGTCTGGATTTTGTTAACAGAGATTAAACAAAACGTAGTTGCTATGTAATTCGTTGCACTACATGTTGCTGCAGTGATTGGATAATTTGCGCCGTAACGCCCCAAATTAGGTGCTCTTGGAAAGGCATCGCAAAAACACGATGCTTGATTTGTTTGAAGTTAACAGTGTGGCTGTGTAACTTGGCTTGGTCTAAAACATAGGTGGCAGGCACCTCAAAAATAGAGGCAACTTCGTTCTCATCGATGATGGCTTCATAGTCAGGATCGACCATTGCAACAATCGGCGTCACAGAAAATTTACTAATGGTACTCAAAGCGGGTAATTGCCCAACAACTTTAACTTGATCCGATCGAATTCCTACCTCTTCATGGAGCTCTCTAAGTGCGGTGAATTGCATAGAAGGGTCAGAGAGTTCGTGTTTACCGCCAGGAAAACTGACTTGGCCAGGATGATGCTTTAAATGAGCCGCTCTTTTTGTAAAAATGACATGTAAACCATCTTCTCTTTCCACTAAACCGACCACCACTGCCGCTTTACGTAATTGATCGCCACTGATATGCGAAACACGCTCTACTGACTCTGGGTGATAGCCAACGGTAGGGTTTAGTTGGAATTGTTGAAGGAAGTTTTCTTTATTCATATCAAGCCAATATATTGATTATTATGATTTTAAGTATAGACATAACCGTGGGTTGATTACCAATATTGAGTTTTTCTTCATTCACTTTCCCTCTTTTAGTTATCAATTGGGCGTCATGAGAGGCTGTTTACCGATGAATCTCCTCAAAATGACGATTTTTGCTATATTCAATATGTGCATACAGGCGAGTAAGCGTTACCCATGTCATAAAATTGGGTGACGAAACGTAGATTTTTTGTTTAAGAATTTGATAACAATAACTTAGTGGACCATTCTAAAAAGAAATAGAAGAAAAGGTATGAGATGAAAGGAATCATATTCACCGAATTTTTAGAGCTTGTTGAAGACAAGTTTGGGCTAGAGCTTTTGGAAGAAGTTCTAGAAATGTCAGAAGACGAAGGGATCTATACGTCGGTCGGCAGTTACGACCACAAAGACCTTGTCAGGTTGATTATCAACTTGAGTAAGAAAACCGATATTGATGCGGCAAGCTTGCAACGCGTGTTTGGGCAGTCTGTATTTAAGAACTTACTGGCCTCATTACCGAATAAAGCGAGCCTTGCTCATAGCACGACCACCTTTCAATTTATTCAGCACGTAGAGCGCTACATTCACGTTGAAGTGAAGAAGCTCTATCCAGATGCTGAGCCACCTGAATTCAGTTTTATCACCACGACCGAAGCACAACTTGTTTTTGACTACAAAAGCGCAAGGTGTATGTCTCATGTTTGCTTAGGACTTATAGAAGGATGCGCTGAATACCACGGTGAATCTATCGCGGTGGAGATGACGCCACAAAATGATGACCAAAGCGTGGTTAGGTTTAATCTCAAAGTAGAAAAGTAATATGGATCTGGCATCTGCCCTAGAGAAGAAGCTCAAGCGTCAAATCGCGGCAAGAAAAGCGGCTGAAGGATTGTTGGAACAGAAGAGCCTCGAGCTGTTCGAGGCTAACCAACAACTTGAGCTTGCTTTGCGTCAGTTAGAAAAGCGCTCCAACGCGAATATACGCCGCATTGAATTCCAAGAACAAATCGACAACCTGTTGATTGATTTTGGGCGCGCGTTTCTAAGAAATGATCTCGATGATGTCATGCTATCTGAACTAACGACGAACGTGACTAACAGTTACTTAATCGAAGCCAGTCGTTTGATTCTACCTCCCAAGCTCATCCCTCAGTTACACACCTATGATTATGGCGATGAGACTGTCGAGGTGTTAGAGCAAGACATTCAAGAACCTCATTGGCAAGACGACCTGCTGACCGTGCCCTTAGAGGTTGAAAAAGTCATAGTCGGCGCGTTAATCGTCAGAGTCAGGTTGTTAGACCAAGACTACGAGTTTATACAAAGCCAACTGCTGTTAGTAACGGACCTTATCTGCAGTGCCTTAACCCATCAACTAGCAATCAACCGAAATATTGAATCACGTAAACGAGCGGAAGAGTCCGAAAGGGCAACGCGTGACTTTGTGGCCATGATTAACCATGAGTTAAGAACTCCGCTTAATGGCTTGTTAGGTAGTGCAGAATTGATCAGTGATACCGAACTCAACAGTTCTCAGCGTGAAATTGTGAACAACCTGAGCCAGTCTGGAGAGTTTCTCAGAACCATCATTAATGATCTATTGGATTACAGCAAAATCAATGCAGGGATGTTGGATCTTATTCCTAAGAAATTTGCGTTGCATGATTTGAGAAACACGATTGAAAGCATCTTCGTCAATCGAGCAATAGAGAAGCAGCTTGAATTCAATATCAGTGTTGCGTCAAATGTTCCTTCCCATTTTCAAGGCGATTTAGAGCGCATCACTCAGCTGTTTGTGAACTTAATCGGTAATGCGATTAAATTTACAGAAGAAGGGCATGTGAATGTTGATATTGAGTGGGACAAAAACCAATTTGTTTTCTCTGTAGAAGATACCGGAGTCGGAATTGCTGAATCGGCGCATAAGACGCTGTTTGAACCTTTTACGCAGGCAGATAACTCAAGTAGCAGAAACTATGAGGGCACCGGGCTTGGGTTAGCGATTTGTCGCAAACTGGTGGCTCTGATGAATGGCGATATTGGGGTGACCAGTGTTGTTGGCTCAGGTACGACGTTTACCATCTCGATTCCTCTTCAAGTTGTCGATGTTCCAGCTGAGAGTGATAGTGTCGCCAAGGGCTTCGAGTCTGAAGCGGAATTGTCACTACTTAAAGTGCTGGTGGTTGATGATATTAAAATGAACCAGATCATCATCCAACAAATGCTTCGTAAACATGAGATTGAACCGGCTATCGCAAGTAATGGTGTTGAAGGGTTTGAGCTCGCGTCAGACAATGAATACGACATTGTATTCATGGATTGCAGAATGCCCGTTATGGACGGCTTTGAAGCGACAGAGAAACTAAGAGAGAACGGTTACGTTAAATCTATTGTGGCACTGACCGCCGGAACGACACTTGAAGAACGCGAACGTTGTATTCAGTGTGGAATGGATGACATTTTGAGTAAACCTTACACCGCCAATGATCTTAAAGAGATGCTTAAGAAGTGGGGTGTCTCTGCGGTGAAGGTCGCTTAAACACGCTAATAATGCGTTGTGAGCAATGCACTCTAGTTCAAAGACTAAAAAACCGAAGTGATCTTGCGATCCTTCGGTTTCTTTTTATATCGAACTTTTGCTAGCCGTTAAGCTACGGAACTCGTCATTAAGTCGCGGAACTCGCAGTTAATGACATTAGGTTTAGCAATCTTCAAGTACCGGTAGAATTCGACTCAGCTTATCCAGTGTTTCTTGGTATTCAGAAGCACAATCACTATCAAATACCACACCACCGCCAGCCCAAGCATAAAGCGTGTTGTTCTCGGCGACTAATGTACGAATGGTAATACTGGTATCCATTCTGCCATTTCGGCTGATGTAGCCAATACTGCCGCAGTACGCTGAACGTCGATGCGGTTCTAACTCTTCAATGATCTGCATCGCGCGAACTTTTGGTGCGCCAGTAATCGAGCCTCCAGGGAAACAGGCTCTCAGAAGGTCAGTTGCAGAGTATTGGTCATCAAGGTCCGCTCGTATCGTGCTCACTAAGTGGTGCACGGCAGGGAAGCTTTCAATATCGAAGAGCTTTGGTACATGCACTGTGCCCGGTTTTGCTACTCGGCCAATGTCATTACGAAGTAGGTCGACGATCATCAAGTTTTCCGCCTGATCTTTATCGGCGCTTGCTAGGTCTTGCGCGTTGGCATTATCAATCATCGGGTCCTCAGAACGAGGTCGTGTGCCTTTGATTGGCTTGGTTTCAATGACGTTGTCTTTGAGTTCTAAGAAACGCTCTGGCGAAACACTGATGATTGCGCAGTCGGCCAAACGGATAAAACCCGAAAAGGGCGCTGAGTTGTACTGTTCTAACTTGTCATAAGCCAGCCATTCACTACCTTGGTATTGGGCATTGAAGCGCTGAGCTAAGTTAATCTGATAGCAGTCCCCGGATAACAGGTACTCTTGAACACTATCGAACTTAGTGGCGTAGCTCTCTTCGCTCATATTGGATTGCCACGGTGTGGTTAACCCAAAGGGCGCATGTGATAGGTGTGATTGAGCCATCTGCTGCATTAGCCAATCATGATGTTCATCGATATTGCTACCGACAATACACGCCGTTTTCAATTGGTGGTCAACGATAACAGCCCATTCATACAAGCCAACTGCCATGTCAGGTGCTTCAATATCACGCTTTGCGAGTGATGGAAGTGTCTCGACTCTGCGCCCTAAATCATAGCTAAAATAGCCTAAAGCGCCGCCAACGAATGGCAACTGAGTGTGCTCTTTAGTCGCAGGCAATAATTGTTGCTGATATTGGTCGAGTAGTTCGAAAGGATCAGAGTCTGAAACCTCGCACGTCTCATTAACATTAACGGTCGTTTCTGCACCGATTGTCTCGAAGGTGGCGATGGGTTGAGCAACTAAAATATCGTATCGACTATCAACGTGGCGTTCTGAAGCGGAGCGTAATAGCATTGCCCACGGCAGGTTTTCAATATGGGAAAACAGCTGTTTAGCTAAAGTTGATTGATATTCAAGCGGCTTGATTTGGATAGAGCGAAATTCGTTGTTATTCATTTGTTTAATTTGTGACAAAGAGTTCGATCACTGCATGGCGTGTGAGAGGAAGCAAGAGTATCATAAATTGAAAATAAAATGGGTTCTTGATTAGAACGGAGTAATCCAAGTGGTTTAGTTTAAAGCTATGCAAGCGATTGCTAAAGCAACTAAATACAGCTCAACACAATAAAAAGCTAAACCACCTAATTCGATTTGGCACATATAGTCAAACTGTGAACCCACATGGAACCAGAACAATAAAGAGGCATGCAATGACGGTTATTCGTAAGCAAGATGTGATCAGCAGTGTCGCTGACGCACTTCAGTACATTTCTTATTATCACCCTTTAGACTTTGTCCAAGCCCTAGAAAAAGCGTACGAGAAAGAAGAGAGCCAAGCAGCAAAAGATGCTATCGCTCAGATTCTTATTAACTCGCGTATGTCTGCGGAAGGCCATCGTCCAATTTGTCAGGATACGGGTATTGTTACTTGTTTCGTGAACATCGGTATGGATGTTAGGTGGGAAACGGATCAAACAGTACAACAGATGGTTGATGAAGGCGTTCGTCAAGCTTACAACAATCCAGATAACCCATTGCGTGCATCTGTCCTAATGGATCCTGCAGGTAAGCGTATTAATACCAAAGACAACACACCTGCGGTTGTTCACATTAATATGGTTCCTGGCAACAAAGTTGAAATTCAAATCGCGGCAAAAGGTGGCGGTTCTGAGAACAAAACCAAGATGGTTATGCTTAACCCTTCTGATGATATTGCAGAATGGGTAGAGAAGACGCTCCCAACAATGGGCGCGGGCTGGTGTCCACCGGGCATGCTTGGTATAGGCATCGGAGGTACGGCTGAGAAAGCAGCAGTACTAGCGAAAGAATCTCTGATGGAACACATCGATATTCAAGACCTTATCGACAAAGGTCCAGAGAACGCAGAAGAAGAGCTTCGTTTAGATATCTTCAACCGTGTAAACAAACTGGGTATTGGTGCACAAGGTCTTGGCGGTCTAACGACTGTGGTTGACGTTAAAATCAAAACAGCGCCAACGCATGCAGCCTCTAAGCCCGTTTGCTTGATCCCGAACTGTGCAGCAACGCGTCACGTTCACTTCACGCTAGACGGCAGCGGCCCTGCAGAACTAACACCACCTAAGTTAGAAGAGTGGCCAGATATTACTTGGGAAGCAGGCGCAAATACACGCCGTGTTAACCTAGATGAAATTACTAAAGAAGACGTTCAAGAGTGGAAGACTGGCGAAACGGTTCTTCTATCAGGCAAGATCTTAACCGGTCGTGATGCAGCGCATAAGCGTATTCAAGGCATGTTTGAAAGTGGTGAAGGTTTACCTGAAGGCGTTGACCTGAAAGGTAAGTTTATTTACTACGTTGGCCCTGTTGATGCGGTACGCGATGAAGCGGTTGGTCCTGCTGGCCCAACAACGTCTACTCGTATGGATAAGTTCACCGACATGATGCTAGAAGAAACCGGCATTATGGGCATGATTGGTAAAGCAGAACGTGGCCCTGCAACGGTAGAGTCAATCAAACAACATAAATCGGTTTACCTAATGGCCGTTGGCGGTGCAGCTTATTTAGTCGCGAAAGCAATTAAAAAAGCACGCGTGGTTGCGTTTGAAGATCTCGGTATGGAAGCGATTTACGAGTTTGAAGTTGAAGACATGCCGGTAACGGTCGCGGTTGACTCTAACGGCGTGAACGCGCACCAGATCGGCCCTGATACGTGGAAAGTGAAAATTGCTGAAGCTGAAAAAGCATAATTTACCGAAGTCAAAAGTCGTAACAGGCGCTAGCTTCAGCGTTTGAATTGCAATTCTTGACAGAAAGTTGAAGACAAAAGTGCAGCATTATTTGCACTTTTGTCTTATTATCAATGATATAGTGATAAACACATAGTTTGATATAAGAATATAGGAGAGAGGAATGCCTCGTTTTATTCAGATCCTACAGATTATCTTGGCAGTGGTGATTGGTGCTTTTGTTGGTTACGACCTGATCTTGAAAGGGATCAGCATCTTTGATAATAAATACGTGACAATTACTTGTGCGCTTTGGCTAATTGCAGAGATTGCACTGTTTGTTATCTACAAGTTGATTGAAGACGATTAAACGTCGGATATCGCAGAAAAATTCTAAAGCCCCTGATTATGAATGTAGTCAGGGGCTTTTATTCATCTAGCATTAAGAATGTGTATTGCATACTTATCACCATAAGCAAAAACATCAGTATTTAAGATATTCCGATTGGAATAAATAAGTAGGCTATTTTTCCAAATGATTGCGCTCTTGGTGAGTCAGCAATCCAGCCTAACTATCACGGAGTCGTTCAAATGAAACACCTAACTCAAGAAATGAGTGACTTTATAAGCAGAGGAACGGATTCTCACATTCGAGTAGCGGTTACGGGGCTTTCTCGTGCGGGTAAGACAGCATTCATTACTTCGCTGGTAAATCAGCTTCTTCATACGTCTACCCACAAAAATCTACCACTGCTTGCATCAGCGAGAGATGGCAGAATTATTGGCGCAAAGCGCATCCCGCAACAAAACATGATGATTCCACGCTTCTCTTATGATGAAGCGATGGAATCTTTGAATGCACAACCACCAGAATGGCCAGTGCCAACGCGAGATGTTAGTGAGATTCGTCTAGCAATTAAATATAAGCCAGCTAAAGGCGCAAAGAAGCTGCTGAGCAAAAACAGCACCCTTTATCTCGATATTGTTGATTATCCGGGAGAATGGCTACTAGATTTACCTTTGCTGGATATGGATTTTGATACTTGGAGTCAATCTCAATTTGCCGCGTTGAAAGGCGATAGAGAAACCTATTCGCAACAGTGGAACACAATACGTGGCGACATTGACTTGCTAGCCGAAGCAGAAGAAAAGAAACTGATCGCGATTGCCGATAGCTATACTCAGTACCTTCATACTTGTAAGGATAACGGATTGCACTGGGTACAACCGGGTCGATTCGTATTGCCAGGTGAGCTTGAAGGCGCGCCTGTGTTGCAATTTTTCCCGTGCATCGCACCTGAGGGCAAGTTCTCAAAAACCAGCAACTATGCAGTTTTAAAAGCGCGTTATGAAGAGTATCAACAGAAAGTCGTAAAGGCGTTCTATAAGAATCACTTTGCCACGTTCGACAGACAAATCGTGCTGGTGGATTGCTTACAACCACTTAACGCAGGCTATGACTCTTTCATGGACATGCGTGGTGCGTTAGAACAGTTATTGAAGAGCTTTAAGTACGGGCGAAGCAATATGCTAAGACGCTTGTTTGCGCCGAAGATCGACAAGATCTTATTTGCAGCCACCAAGGCTGACCACGTGACACCGGATCAACATCCGAACTTGGTATCGCTGTTACAACAGATGGTACATCCGGCTTGGCAACAGGCGGCGTTTGAACATATCGACATGAGTTGCATGAGCATCGCGTCTATTCAAGCGACCAGTGCGGGTTATATCTCGTCGGGCTCAGACAATGTTCCGGCGTTGCAAGGTGTGACTTTAGATAACGAACCTCAAACCATGTATCCGGGAGAGGTGCCGCGTAAACTGCCCAATAAACAGTATTGGGAAACCAACCAATTTGATTTCACGAGTTTTAGGCCGATGGAGCAGCACTCTGACGAGCCTTGCCAGCATCTGAGAATCGACAAGGTTTTAGAATATCTCATTGGCGACAAGTTGAAGTAATTGAGGCAATTAAAATGAGTGAATTAAAAACGAAACAGGTCTTTGATGAACCGTTGAAGACCTCGTTCGATGAGCCTGATAAGAATGAAGTTACCCCAGATTTGGGGGCTCAAAAGCTATTCACGGAACAAGAAAAGTTTGTACCCGTTGCACCACAAGTAGAAACAGATCTTGATGGTGATGCTGAGCAGCAACTGGAACAAGTGATTCGACCGAGTAAAAAGAAGAAGTGGTTTGGAACGGGCTTACTTGTCGCTTTCTCTGGTCTGGTGGGCTGGCAGGCGATTGACTCTGTCATTACCGCGATTCAAACAGCAGACTGGCTTGCGTTAGGTTGGGCTGGCTTTATTGCTGCCATTGCTTCATTAGGTTTAGGCGCAATAGGCAAAGAGTTGTGGAAGCTGCGTTCGCTGAAAGACCATTTCAGTGTCCAAGAGCAGAGTGAAGAGCTACTGCAAAGCCAGAGTGTCGGTAAAGGCAAAGCGTTCTGTGAACACATTGCGAAGCAGGGCGGTATTGTCGCTGAATCACCCGCTTATGATAAATGGCGAAACAGCATTAACCCTGCGCACAGCGATGCTGAAGTCTTGGATATGTATGATGCACTCGTTGTTGCCCAACAAGATAAAGTGGCGACTCAAATTGTCACCAAGTTCTCGACCGAATCGGCCGCTTTGGTTGCTGTGAGCCCATTGGCGGCTGCCGATATGTTGCTGGTGGCGTGGCGCAATTTCACCATGATAGACAAGCTTGCTGATGTGTATGGCATTGAGCTTGGTTACTGGTCGCGTATTAAGTTGTTCAAGTTGGTGTTGATCAACATGGCAGCGGCAGGGGCGAGTGAACTCGCGATAGACGCGAGTATGGACCTCGTCTCGATGGATCTTGCAGGCAAGGTTTCAGCTCGAGCAGGGCAGGGGCTCGGTGTCGGTATTCTCACTGCGAGACTGGGTTTAAAAGCCATGACATTGCTGCGTCCTATGCCTTGGCATAATGAGCGAAAAGTAAAAATATCAGATCTTCGCAAAGCCGTCCTTTCTGAAATAAAGCGCATTACGCTTAAATAGAGTGAGTTGCTTATTAATAAAGCGCATCACGCTTAAACAAAGCGAGCTACTGATCAACAAAGCGAGCTACTAACCAATAAAGCGAGTTACTTAGCAATAAAGTGTATGACATTGAGTCGTTTGCGAGTGAAGAGTAAACATATGTTTACTCTTCTTCTTGACTGAACTCAGAGCTTAATCCACACTACTGTCAACTTATCCTGACACCTATAATAGGACTATTTGTGCGTCTTGAAGTATTGTGTGAAGACAGACTCGGCTTAACGCGTGAGTTGCTCGATATCTTGGCCTCAAAAAGCATTGATTTAAGAGGAATCGAAATTGATGTTAAAGGCATTATTTACTTAAACTGCCCTGATATTAATTTTGATGCTTTTAGTGAACTTATGGCTGAAATTCGCCGAATTTCAGGTGTGAAGGATGTACGTAAAATCCAATTTATGCCAAGCGAAAGGCACAACACAGAGTTGATTGCTCTGCTGGCAAACCTACCTGACCCTGTGATAGCGATTGACCTTAAAGGCTCAATCGATATGGCAAACCACGCTGCATTGAACCTCTTTAACAAGCAAGAAGACGAAGTGATCGGTGAGCCGTTAGCGACGTTCATTCCTAGCTTTAACTTCGCTCGTTGGATCGAAGGCGATGTAACGCGCCATCGTGAAGTTGTCGTGTTGGATGGCTTAGATTTCTCTATTGAGATCCTGCCGATTTACCTTGGTGGTGATGTCAACGAAGCGGTACTGGCAAGCGCAGTAATGACGATTCGTTCTTGTAATCAAGAGATGAACTCGCCAGATTCAATCCCAGAACAGAACAACCTGGGTTTTGAACACTTTGTTGGTGTCTCTAATCGCCATAAAGCCTTGATCAGCCAAGCTAAGAAATTGGCTATGCTGGATCAGCCTCTATTAATTGAAGGCGATACAGGTACGGGTAAAGAGATGCTGGCGAAAGCGTGTCATAACCGTTCAAATCGATCGTCTTTCCCATTCTTGATTCTAAGCTGTGCATCGATGCCTGATGACGTAGCGGAAACGGAATTGTTTGGTCATGCGCCGGGTTCATTCAACCATGAGCAAGGTCATAAAGGCATTTTCGAGCAAGCGAATGGCGGTACCGTATTTTTAGATGAAATTGGCGAGATGAGCCCGCATCTTCAAATCAAGCTGCTGCGTTTCCTACAAGATGGTTCATTCCGTCGTGTTGGTGAAGAAGAAGAGATGCACGCGGATGTTCGTATTATTGCATCAACGCGCCACCGTCTTTCTGAATTAGCCGACTCGGGTTCGTTCCGTGAAGATTTGTTTTACCGCTTGAATGTACTGACTCTGTCTATCCCTGCATTGCGTGAACGCTCAAACGACGTAGCGCCACTGTTGGAACTGTTCGTTGCAAAGTACGCGCAGCAGTTAGGTATGTTAAAACCAAAACTGACTCAAGAGTTAGTCGACCAGCTTGGTAATTACCAATGGCCGGGCAACATTCGTCAGTTAGACAACATGGTTCTACGCGCACTGACAGAGTTGGATTCAGACACGCTAACGGTTGAGCAATTCCACTTGCCACAGCTTGAAACAATGACGGCAGGAATGGCGAACCTGAGCTTAGATGGTTCGCTCGATGAAATCATGAAAGACTATGAATCTCAGATTCTAGAGAAGCTTTATCAGTCTTTCCCATCAAGCCGTAAGCTAGCAAAACGTTTGAATGTATCTCATACCTCAATTGCGAATAAGCTTCGTGATTACGGTATCAGAAAGAACTGATCGAATAAGAACAAGATTATGGAAGATTTGAGTACACCAGAGCGCATTTATAAGCATGATGGTAGTCTGATTTTACGCACGGCTGAAATCGATGACGCTGGCATGATCAGCGAGTACTTTCAGGTTAACAGAGAGTACCTGAAACCTTGGGAGCCGATACGCGAAGATGCGTTCTTTGATATAGCGAGTTGGGCGCAGCGACTGATTAAGTTAAACGAGCTTCATAAAATGGGGCTAGGCTATTACTGTTTACTGATTAACGCTGACTCTAATGAAATGTTAGGCACCATATCGTTCAGTAATTTGTCGCGTTTCCCGTTCTACGCTTGTAATGTCGGTTACTCATTGGCGCAAAGTGCACAAGGCCACGGTTACATGCGCAGAGGTTTGAGCATGGCCAAAGACTACATGTTTGATGTGCAGAACATGCACCGCTTAATGGCGGGCTACATGCCTCACAACGAACGCAGTGCTGGTGTATTAGAACATCTTGGTTTTGTCCGAGAAGGTTTTGCTAAAGACTACCTACAGATTAACGGTAAATGGGAAGACCATATACTGACGGCATTAGTTAACCCAAACTGGGAAGATAGACGCGCTGTATAGAGATCAATAGTCATTAGGCGTAAGTACCAATTAAGCGTAAATACAGATTTAGAGGCAGTGACGACATAGATAAAATGAAACCGTCACTGCATCAAAAAGAACAGATAGGCATGGTAAATCCATCAGCCTGAGAAGATATTTGAGGAATTTTGATGTCATACACAACTTTGGACGAATACCAAAGAAAATGGATTTTCACACACCAGTCAATGCCGCTGCCGGCAGAGGACTTGGAAAAGATTAAGCCAATGACACAGGCGAGAGCATCTCAGTTCTGGAAAGAGAACGTGAGCCCTCAAAGCCCAGACGCAGAACGACTGAGCTCGCAAGACTGGCCAAGCAAAGCATCGAACTGGAATGAAGAGATCAGCTGGATGGCGCATTGGGAAGCGGATGAGCCTGAAATGCCAGAAGAGATTCTTAACTTTATTGATTGGCAAGATGACGTAACTGTTTATTTTTGTTATGAAAAGTACAATGTTCTTGAAACCAAATGGGCGATTTTCAAGAAGCATTGGAAGAACTTTTTGTTCTACGATGATGGCCCGATTTTAATCGGTCGTCGTCGTTCAGAAGCCCTTTGGTTTGCTACCAATGGCAAGGTGAAAATCGGTAACCGTGCTTAATCTCGGTGTGATTTAATCGAGTGAGTGTTGGTGTTTCGATCAACAGATAGAAAAACAAAAAGCGAGCATCGAGCTCGCTTTTTTTGTGCCTAATGATCTTCGAAGATCATGGGGAAAGACCCACTATTTGAGCCCAACTAAAGGTGACCATATCCACTCATTTAAAGCGAGTGAATTACGAAATTGAGATCGCTATCTCATTGGGTTAGTTGAAGTTTCATGGGGTTGAGCTATCTTTATATTACTGCCTTAGTGGAGGTGAAGTATTATGATTTGGGATACTCTCGAACGTGTAAATAAACTTCGCAAGGAAGCAATGGAGGATCCAGAGTTTTTGGATTCAGCAAAAATGCATGAGGAATGGCTTTTAAGCGAAACTCATAATCAATCGAACAAAGGAGCAAAAGAGAAGAAACCGAAAAAACTATCTGACATTTATGAAAATACGGATTTTCCTATCAACCCAACTGGAACCAAACATTAACAATGATGAACTGCAACACGGCTAAGGCTCTTAACCAAAAAGCTATAAGTCGATTACACATACCAGCCTTAAGCCACCAATAAAAAAGCCACTTTCAACGAATCGAAAGTGGCTTTTTCTTTTCTTGCTAGCTTCTTTACCATTAGCAACGAAAGCTAATCGTTTTCAAACCTAGTTATTGATTAGGCTTAATCCGCTTGGTAACGCATCACCAAACACACGCTTAGATTCACTCTCAGAAAGCTCAGTCACTTCACTCACTAGTGTTAACCATGAG
Organism: Vibrio sp. 10N.261.51.A4; assembly: GCF_041471945.1. Classification (NCBI taxonomy): domain Bacteria; kingdom Pseudomonadati; phylum Pseudomonadota; class Gammaproteobacteria; order Vibrionales; family Vibrionaceae; genus Vibrio; species Vibrio sp. 10N.261.51.A4. The sequence goes on along the minus strand of NZ_JBFRPJ010000104.1, from coordinate 8,047 downwards.
TCAGGTACCTTGCTTTGCTTAAGCTTCTCAATCACTTGATTGCGATAGTCGTCAGAGATATCAAACTGACGGTCACCGGTTTTTCGACAAATCATCACCGCTGCGAAGGCGATCATCTGCTCTTTCTGCCAGTTCTGTTCAAGCAGTTTTGGTAACCACTGTTCAGCTTGCTCTCTAGGAATTACGCTGTGTTGGCTGCCATACAAAGGCGTTCTTGATGCTAATCGTCCTAGCGCCCACCAGTGCGCTTGTTCAAATTGGTTATGGTTGATCGCTTTGCTTAAGAACCAACTTGCCAGCAGCACTTTGTCTTCAACCTCAAGTTGCTCAAGTGACGCCGCTAAACGGACCATGGCTTCATAACCATTATCTTGCGCATCTTTGGCTGTCTTAGGGTTCTTCATTGCACCTGGGTGAAGGTATTTAGCGATGTCCGCCAAGATACTCTCTTGCTGCTCTTGGTTTAGCCCACCAGCGACACGACGCCAGAATACCCACCAGTCTGTCCAGCCTTGGTGGTTCTTGAACTGAATGTTCTGTTGGTAAAGGCCCCAAATCTGTTCGATACGCCATGAGTCAGTCGGATCGCCAAAGCCAGGACGTAGCGAGTATCCCGCCAAACGTAGCCAGTTCTTCTCGTGTGCTTCTGAGCGGCGACGACGTTTACGACCTAATGAGAAGGTATCAAATAGATGACGAAGGGTCGTGAAGTCCCATTCATCGCGTTTACCTAGTCGCTTCTCAAGATCTTTCGATAGTGTTTTGATCTCTTTCGATTCAGCACTCTTCTTGTTGCCGCTGTACAGGCGAGAAATCAACTCCTTACACTCTTCCAATCTTGGGTGAAGCGCGGAGGTATCAGATTCATCGCCTTGCTTGTTTCTTACTTCAAACTCAAGCAACCAACGCTTAGAGTCATCTTCTATACTCACACACTCCATTTTCAATGTGCCGACTTCGGTTAACTGACAAGCGAGCAGTACTTCAACACGCTCTTTTTGGTTGGCTTGAAGTTCTGCAGTACCTGAGCCTTCCAGCGTAGAAATATACGGTGGGAGAGGGGAGAACAAGTCGGCATCCACATTGACCATCACACCGTTTTGAATGGCGGTGTCATGAGCAATTTGATCGTGTGTTGAAGTCAGAAGATTAAATCGTACTGGCTCACCTAAAGTCAGCGAGAAACGACGGCTGTTCAAGCGTATCTCTTGGCCTTCTTCGGTTCCTTTGGCAAGCAGACAAAGCGCTTTACCCATCTTGTTTTTCTCTTGCAGATGCAAGAAGTAAGAACGGGCAGCACCGCCACCGATTTTCAGCTGTGCACCGCGGCGTGCTTTACCAAAGGCAACCGCGCCAAGGGCAACAGACCAATCTGGATGAGGGTTATCAAGCACTGTGATAGGAGAACCGTTCCAGTTGCCCAGTAGCTGAGTAATTCGCTCTGTTACCAGTTCACTGTTAAACACACCACCATTGAGCAGCACGCCAACTGGAATTGCAGGTTTGGTGTCATCGAACTCAATAGAGTCTGAGTTTTCCAATGCGGCTTTAGACACTTGTTGGTGCGTTGCTAGGAATTCTGCAACGTGCTTACTCACCGCAGGGTCAGCCACGTAAGGCAGACCAAACTCAACCACAGCACTGCGGCGTTTGTCGGGTGTTTCAGTAAACTCAGAAAGCGGGAAGAAACCCTCCAATGCGATTTGATGGACTTCTTGTTTAGTTAAACCAATACTCTTAGTACCGCCAAGCAGTTTTGAACCGCTGCCCAGCATGGTGATCTTTACATCATCGGGCGCATTGGCAGAAAGCAGGCTCTCTTTTGCGGCGCGAGTCTGTTGAATCAGTTTGGTTAGGCTAGAGGCATTGAGCTTTTTGTTTTGATTGAAGCGTTGCTCAGCGAGGTGAGCAAGCGCTAAATCGAGGTTGTCACCACCGAGCATCAAGTGTTCTCCAACGCCAATACGGTCGAGTGCGAGCTCGTTATTACCGTCGGTGTTCGCATCGAATTTGGCTTCAATTAAGCTTAAATCGGTGGTACCACCGCCAACATCACACACTAGAATCAGCGGAATTTGTTGAAGTTCATCTGCTGCGGTTTGTTGGTGACGGGCATACCAGTCATAACAAACGGCTTGCGGCTCTTCGAGTAATAGAATCTTACCTAAGCCCGCCAGTTCTGCCGCTTCGAGTGTCAGCTTACGTGCTGTCTCATCGAAGGAAGCCGGAACGGTAACCACAACATCTTGATTTTCCAGCTTGTTGCTCGGGTTACGGTAGTTCCATGCTTGGCGAATGTGGTTGAGGTAGCTTGCACTCGCCACAACTGGCGAGACTTTATCGACATCAGCTACGCCAGCCCAAGGCAGAATGTCGGAGTTACGATCAACCGCTTGGTGTGATAGCCAACTCTTAGCACTCGATACTTGGCGGCCTTCAACCTTAGCGCCTAATTCACGAGCCCATTCACCGACGATAACGTTCTTAATATCGCCTTCAACGGGGCTTGGTTCCCACGGCATCGTCAGGTCAGAAGGGGAGATTTGACCTTGTGCTGGGTGGTAACGAAAGGATGGGAGTAAGGGCTTGCGAACCACTTCACCGGGGCCGATGAGTTGGTCAATATCGAAAAGAGAAACGGGAGCATGTTGTAGGTCGTCGTTGATTTCACAGTAAGCGACAACCGTATTGGTTGTACCTAAGTCAATGCCGACTAAAAAACGAGGAGTTGCCATACAAAACCTTATTCTTCCAGAGTGATGACCAGTTTTTTGATAGCTTTGGTCTTATTGTTGTTATTCGTAAACGTCATTCCTGAGAAACAGGCAGGACTAGATTGAGAAATGCATTGATAAAGTAACGGCACCCGCTAAGGTGCCGTTGATTCATTATGCTTGTTCGTTTGAGTCGTTATTCGAGTCTTCACGAACATCGAACTCAACGTGCCACTTCTGACCGTTGTCAGTAGCAATCGCTTCTAGGTGTAAGGTGCCTAGCTCAGTAACGCGAGAAGCCAAAGTCACTGGAACCACTTCACCTTCGCGACGGCCTTCAGAAACCGGCAATGTCACTTGGATTTCAGGAAGCTCATCAAGCTCTTCAGGCGCCCAGTGATCAAGGTGCGTACCCGCTTCATCTTCACGACGAATGGTTGAACCGAAGAACTGGAAGTGTACTGGCTGACCAATCACTAGACCGAATTCTTGGCTAGGTACTTGTACGCTTGAACCTTCTTCCATACCAAATGGTGCAACACACAAAGCTTCCATCGGAGGAGCCATACCTGGGATAGCTGGCATCGCGCTTTCAATTCCTACGTAGTAAGAAGAAGCGATACCACCGCGGATACGAACGCCTTGGCCACGACGAACTGCGCCGTAGTATGAAGCGCCACTTGCAACCGCTAGGTCTAAATCTAAACCTGAAAGCTGTTTTGCGAACTCTTCGTCAGCATTGATCAACCATTCGTTGATCGTATCTGAAAGACGATCAGCAAGTAGGTTCGATTTTAGAACACCACCATTGAACAGGATTGCTGTTGGCTTGATGAAGTCTGCCGCTGGCGCTTCTGACCCTTGCGTACCGGGCATACCGGGCATGTTTGCAAACGGGTTGAAATCTTGCTGAGCCGTTTCGCTATTTCCAGAAAGCGCGTTCGCTTGCTTAGAAAGGAATGCGGCAATGTGACGAGTAATACCTGCGTCTTGAGCGTAAGGCAGACCCATTTGAGTCAGTGCGCCACGCGTCTTTTGTACAGGGTGCTCAGTTACAGCAACTTTAGGGAAGAAGCCGTCCACTAATGTTTGTTGAACTTCTTGCTGAGTCAGTTCTGTTTTCAGTGTTGCGCCAAGCAGTTTAGAACCACGGCTTGGAACAACGATAGGCACAGATTGCAGTTCAGCATCGTTAAGCAGTGCTTCTTTCGCATCACGACATGCGTGAGTCATTGCTTGAACCTGCCAAGGAGCCAGTTCTTTGCCTTCTTGCGCCAGTTTCATCTTCAAGCGGTAAGCCAGTGCTAAGTCCATGTTGTCGCCGCCAAGTAGGATATGTTCACCTACTGCGATACGGTTCAGGCTTAGGTTGCCGTCATCTTGTGTTACTTCAACTAACGAAAGGTCGGTTGTACCACCACCGATATCGACAACAAGAACGATGTCACCAACGTTTACTTCATCACGCCATGTGTCGTTGCTGTTATCAATCCAGCTGTACAGAGCCGCTTGTGGCTCTTCAAGAAGCGTTAGGTGAGTGAAACCAACATTACGTGCAGCTTCTGCTGTTAGGTCACGAGCCGCAGGATCAAACGAAGCTGGAACCGTGATCGTTACATCTTGGTCTGCCAGTTTGTGTTCTGGGTTTGCGTGGTTCCATGCGTCTTTAAGATGCTCAAGGTACAATTCAGTTGTCTTAAGCGGAGATACTTTTTCAACTTCTTCAGGGCTGCCTGCAGGAAGGAAAGCATCGCGACGGTTAACACCACCGTGGCATAACCAAGATTTTGCACTTGCTACCAAACGGATAGGGGTTTTAGAACCAAGGTTACGAGCAATTGCACCCACTAGCGCTTTTGGCTCTGAAGACCAAGGAAGAACGCGAGAGCCCGCATTCATTTCATGTTCGTGCGGTTGGTATAGGAACGAGCCAAGTTGGCTGCGAGTTTCTACTGTACCTGGCGCCGTCAGTTGAGGGATTTGCATCACCTCAACGCGAGCGTCTTCATTGCTTGTGTCTATGTAAGACAAAACGCAATGTGTAGTACCTAAATCGATACCAACACTGAACTTGGGTACCTGGTTTTGCTCTTGAGAAGATGGCTCTTGAGCTGAATGACTTTGGTGTTTCATTATAGCTCCACCTCTGCCGGTGCAATTACAGATGCATCGTAGTTTTCAGCAAGCTTAGGCAGGTTCATGTCAGTTGCTTTCCAACCTTTGTGAACTAGTGTGCCGTTGAATGGTGCATTGCCCGTTACGTTGCCAGTTAGGCGAATTTCTTGAGGGTTGAAACCTTCAGCGATAGTGATACGTGTTTCTTCATCTTCAGTGCGGATGTGAGAAAGCGTTACGTAATCGGCTAATACTTTTTGACCGCCAGTGTGAATAACACGAGCTGCCGCGCCAACTTCTTCATCAGAGAATGATGTTAGGTCTTCTTTTAGGAAGTCAATTAAACGAGCTTCTTGCTGCATGATAGACAGTAGCTGCATTGCAGAATCTGTTGGTGCTGTTGCCAGCTTAGATTCAACTTCTACTACTTTTTCGATCACACGTTCAACTTCAACAACTTTCTCTACTTCGACAATTTTCTCAACTGGCTTTTCAACTTCAACGATCTTTTCTACTGGTTTTTCTACGACTTTCTCAACCACTTTGGTTTTACGAGAAACGGCAATTAACAGTAGTAAAACGCTTGATGCAGTTAGGCCTGCGTGAAGCATATCAAACGTTTGTGGGATTAGGTTCAAATCAACGATCATAGTGATTTCTCTTTAAAATTGATTTAACGGTATATTCGTCGGTTCAAAGGAATATACAGGTTGGAAAGAAACTCATTGGCACTAAGCCGAAACGGTCACTTTCAAGCTATAAATATGGATGGATACTAGCATATTCAAGGCTTAAGAGTGGTATTTAATGTTTTTAATCAAGTGGGTTTTTGGTGTGTTAGCTTGAAATTTAGTCGAGATTCGGTCGAATATTGGTCGTCGATGTGAGGGCAAGGTAAACAATGCCCGTTTTATGTCAGTTTTAAGACTAAACAGAAATGGAGCATGATTCCCTTCCGTTATATACTTTTAACTCATTAGAGACTATTTGGAAGCCACATGCCGCACACTACCGACCCACTTACAGGGTTGAAGAGACGAACTCTCCCATTGGTCGTATTTTTGGTCAGTTTTTTGATTACTGTGTTGTGTTTTATATTAGTCGCGTTAAACCAAAACCGCGCGTTAAATATGAATTTGGATAGCTTTGCTACTCACCAGACACTGAGTTTGGAAGCGTTTATCGCTAATGACGTGGCTTACATTGGTTCTGGTGCTAATTTTTTCTACGCAAATGATCCTGAAAACTGGGATAAGTTTGATCGTTTTGCACAACAAACGATTAATGTTTCAAAAAGTCTAATTGGCTTGCAGTGGATGCAAAAAGTGGCAGCAGACGAGATTGCCGAGCATACCGCTAAGATGAAAGAAAAATACCCGTCTTGCGAGCTGTTCACTATTCCAAAACACGAAGCCAAAGTCTTTGGTTACATCTTAGATGGTGAGCCGGCGTTCATTGCTAGTGACCTGTATCCCAACACACAAGCAAACGACAATGTACTTGGCTTTTATTTTTCTCGTGAGCGCTTCAAGCTGGTTTTAGATAATATTAAACAGACACGTAAAGCGAATATTTCAGACAAAGTTCGCTTGCTTCAAGACGGCTTAGATCAAAATACACCAAAGACCGGCATGTTGGTTTATCACCCTGTGTTTGAAGGCGAAAGCGATAATCTACTTGGCGTTGTGATTGGTGTGGTTCGAACGACTTACTACTTTGAAAATCTACTGGCTTCGGCAGTGGGAGACATGGATGTCTATATTCGTGTTACCGATACGGGTTTCGAAGCAGAAGACTCCCCAATATTGTTTGAAACCGAGGGTTATGAAGCGGTATCTGGGCACCACATTACCAAAACAATCTCACTGACCAATCGAGATTGGAAGGTCGATTACAAAATAGATTCATGCATCTCTTTCTATGGTTATCTGGTATTAACCGGAATCGCGTTAGTCGGAACAACTATCTCATTGCTGTTGGCGTATATCGTTAATATGCAAATCCGAGAGAAAGAGCGCTTGTATCAAATGCTTGATAAAAGAACAGAAGAGCTTCGTTTTCTAGCCAACCACGACAGCCTGACCGAGGTTTATAACCGACGTGCTTTCAATAAGATGTTAGATAAAGCGATACAGCGAAATGAACCCTTTAGTCTCATCGGATTTGATGTCGACAAGTTCAAAGGCATTAACGACCAATTCGGTCACCCTGCAGGGGATGCTTTACTCATTCATGTAATTAAATTGATTTCAGTGAGCTTGAAAGAGGGGGATAACCTGTTTCGTATAGGTGGAGATGAGTTCTGTATCATTTCTAGTATTACAAACCATGAAGCCATAGAACGATACTTACAATGTATTCTAAGAACAGTGAGCCAGTCTCATTGTGAGCACAAAGGTCGACAGCTCAGTTGTACTTTGAGTATTGGTGCTGCTATTTACGCTAATGAAAACACGGAAGAGATTCTGCAAAAAACAGACAGTATGCTCTATCAAAGTAAGTCGAATGGCCGAAATCGAGTGACAATTGCAGGCTAAATGAGCACTTGATACAACTAGGGTCGAGTTCTGTATTGGGCTCATGTACAATTTCACAAAATTTTTGACGAGAGAATTAGGCGACGTATGAATCACAATCGAGTTGTGTGTTTCGATTTGGAAATGTGCTGTTGGAGCGAAGACGGTGTGGGAACAACAGGAGAGATCATTGAAGTTGGTCTTGCTGAGATTGATCTAGCATCCGGTACTATCGTGAAGCGAGCACAATACTACGTTAAGCCAGAGAAAGACGAAGTCTCTCTATTCTGTGCCGAGTTAACGGGCATTACACCTCGTAAAATCGAAAAGCAGGGTCGCCCATTAGAGTCTGTCATAAAGTCGATGATTAAGAACTTTGGTGGTCCCAAAAAAATCTACGCAGCGTGGGGACGCGACGATCTTATCTTACACAAAGAGTGTATTGAAAAAGGCATCGAGCCTCCGTTTAGCGAGTTCTTAAACATCGCAACGCTTTACCGTGTTCAGAATCGCTTGAAAGACAAACGCATTGGTCACCGCGCTGCTCAAGAAGCCAAAAATATTGAGTGGGAAGGTCGTCAGCACTCGGGTTATGTCGATGCTTATAACCTCGCGAAGTTGGCGTTAACGATGCTCTAGATAGCAGCAGTGAACACCCGAACATAGAAAAGCCATCTACTTGTGAAGTGACCCCGTAAAGTT
>NZ_JBFRPJ010000103.1:0-11920 GCF_041471945.1 Vibrio sp. 10N.261.51.A4 | reverse complement strand
GAATTACGCAACAAAGCCCTCTCACGGTGCGCTTGCTGTGCTGACCGAATGCATTGGTCATATTCAAAGGCAAGTTGTAGGTTGGCGGCGCTGGTTTTTGGACGGGAGTGTTTAAATTCACTGCAAAACACATATTTTGTCAGTTTTATTTAAACTATAACCTATCTTGTAAATGGTATTGATTTCTATCCATCCACCGAGCCTAAGAAGCTTCTTTCTTAAAGACATGATCACCATATTCAATGCATTGTCACAGACGAATGAATTGGGCCATCCCATTTTTAGTAGATGGTGTTTGGTTAAATGCTCCCCTTGATGAGTGAGTAACTCTTTTAGAACTAAAAATTCACTGAGTGTGAGCTGGATGGGTTTTATCGTTGGGTGGTCGGCTAGCGAAATTCTTAGCGACCCTTTATGTAAGATTAAGTGCATAAACAAACAGCCAGTTTAATTATCATACCCGTATTATTTATTTGCTGCGATTACATGCAAGGTCAGGTTGAATATTAATCTGGCTATTATGCCTACTTAATGGGTTTTCCTTTCATATTACACATCAAACGAAACCATTTTATTTGCTGTTTTTGTATTAGTTATTTCAGTTTGTTTAAGTTCAACCTTACAACGTTCGCTTTGTGAGTTGAACGCGACTTGATTGCTAATAGGGTTTGAAGCGCAGTCAGAAGTCGGTACTTTCCCTGTCCAACGCACAGTGACATTTGCGGCCGCCGACTGAAAAGAGATAAGAGTTGCTAATACTGCTGTTGAAATAAAGATTAATGAACGCATATTTAGGCACCTTTTATTAGTGTTGTGTTGATATGCCTAGTTTGGTAGCGATAGGGCAGGTTGTAAAATAAATAGTTATAAATTCAGTTGCATTAAAACTTGAATGGTAATTTGTAGCAGAGGGAATAGTAGGAAACCAAAATAAAGGCTGGCAGTGAAAATTAAAACGGAGTGGGCGATCAAATGAAAGGGGAGGCTAATTTAAAGACGTTAAACTTGAGTGAAATCACTTAAGGACAGCGGGTTAGCCTAATGAGCCGTAGCTAGGAATAGCCACGGCATCAAATTGACCGCATTTGGATTTAACAAGAATCTAAGCTTCGTTAAAACAATATAGGCTAACAATAACTTTGAGCTTGGGTGCGCAATGCATTTTTTAGGTTCGTCGGCAGTTGTGAACGGTGTATACCCTGGATTGCACCCTCTAACGACCAAACTAACTCGATGGTTGGTTTATGGTGGGTATGCTGTTGGATAGCCTCTACAGCACCAATCGTGCCCAGGTTTTTGAGTTTCTCAATGGAGTTTATACCCGCTTTCTCAAGAAGTTGCTCAGTTGAGAATCGCATGTTGGGTAAGTCTTTGAGCCTTTCGGGAGCAGAAATATAACTGCTTCGTGATCTCTTTATTTGCTCTAGTGCGATTTCTGCTTCACATAGAGTCAAAGAATACTTGCTCCAAGGGTTTGCTGGCAACTTGTAATAATCCGCATTCTGACTTACTCCAAGTACGCTCGCATTCACCTTGGGGTAGCCCTTGTTAATAAAGTAGCCTTCTTGTGCCGGTGTTCCTCTGAGGTACAGCTCCCCACTTTTATGTAGAACGAGCAAAACGTGATCTACATAGAAGGCCGTTACGCCAAATATTTGTTTTATAGACACTCGACCTAATTGTTCCAAGCGTCTAAAAGTATGTCTGAAAAGTTGAGCCATTATTTTCACTCGATAATCATAAAAAGTGTGATCTATTGTCCAAATGTAGCCAGCAGTGAATATGGCATAAGCCAAGTTAAAAAACAGACAATGCCATTAGGCATGCCGGTTATTTAAATTCTCGATCTGCCATATCAGTTTTGTAACAGACGGTCAAAATTAAGGGGGGTCACGAAGGCGGGAGAAATTGGTATGTATAGCATCGACACAAATGTATTTTTAATGGCGACGGGTTGTAACTTTCAATCGGATATTGGCGTTCGATTTCGTCAGATTGCTATTAGAAGTTTGCACAAGGTTAATGATGATATTCTTCAAGGAGGTGAGTCCAATCGAGCGCTCGCCCATAAAGTGAAAGGCATTGCGTTATCTTGCGGGGCTACAGAGGTTGCAAGAATTTGTCTTAAATTGGAGCACTACGACGCGGTAATCAATGAAAGTGCAGGAAAAAAGATTTTGATGGATGTGTCTAACGCCATGATTCAACTTTTTGACGCTTAAGTTGGAGGATATGAACGTGTCTTTTAAAAATAAAATCATTTTCACCAACGCAACAATACTGGTTCTATTTGTGGTGTTGCTTACGTACTCCGCTATCGAAATCGTTCAGGTTTCTTCACAAAACCAATTTGAAGAGATAAAGGAGAGCATTACGGGAAATAACAAAAAGCTTCTACTTACCTTTGTGAAAGCTCAAAGTGTAACCCTTGATAAAGAGGTCGAGCTGATCACTGAGGAAGTGGATCATGTGGCGATTGATTTTGCTCATGATTTTGTTAATGAATCGAAAAACGAGGCACTTCGTAATAAACAGCTGGCTTATATCAATACTAAGCTTAAGCCCTTTATCAAAAAGGTGCTTTTTATTGACACTGAACGCAACCAAGAAGTCTCTATCACCGAAAATGGTATTGTAAGCCGCTCTATTTCTGTCGATTTTAGTCGCATGATCCACTACAAGAATTTCTATATAGGGAAAGAAGTTAAAGTGGGGCACGTCACTAAGTTTGCCATTTATATCCGTCCAGAGCACTGGGATAACGCGTTACTCAAATTTGATTTAGATTTAGAGTATTTTTCTCGTTCACTGACTTTTGAAAATATGATCGATGAATTCAAATACCGTTATTTCTTAGTAGACGACAGCGGCAAGCTTATCGCGTCGAATCTACAACAGAATGTCGACCAATTGATGTCTGAAAGTGTTTTTGATGAACAAATTCAAAAGAGTGTCGGAAGCCATATCATGTCACATTACTTGGGTAGTTTTGTGGTAAGTGGCGAAAAAGGTGTTTTCAATGTCACTTTTGTTCAGAACCGTCAAACCGGTTGGAGGTTGATTTTAGTCACGCCAGAGCATGTGATTCGTTCCAGTTATGCGACCACCAAAGAGCTGGTTTTATCTGGTGATAACTCGTTGATCAAACGCCTGTTCTTTGCTTATATCCTTTTGCTTGGTCTGTTTTTAGCTATTAACTCAATCGCGGTGAATAAGATGCTGATACCTATTTCTAAATTGATCGCACAAGCTAAATATCTAAAGCAGCGTGATTTTAATAAATCCAGACATACTGTTTATAGTAATGGAGACGAAATTGAACAGCTTTCAAAGGCTTATTCTGAGGCTGGGATCCAGATTCAAAATTTGATTGAAGGGCTTGAATATGAAGTTGAAGAGCGAACGAAGCAGTACGAGATAGCAGCGCAAGAGGCGAGTGAGGCCAATAAACAGAAATCGGTGCTGCTTTCAAATGTGTCCCATGAGGTTCGCACGCCACTGACCGCGATTATTGGTTATACACATATGCTAAGCCATAGCAAAAACTTTGACGAATATCGCCATCAGCTGAACGGTATTTCGAGTGCGAGCAATACTATTTTAGGCATTGTGAATGACCTATTGGATTTTGAAAGAGTAAAAGCAGCAAGCTATTCATTAAACCCTAAATGCCTGTCAGTAATGAGTTTGATGCGCGAAATTGAAAATACGTTTTTTCCGCTTAGCGAGTCTAAACAATTGTCGCTTGATATTATATGCAATGTCGATGCTTCGACAACATTGATGATTGATGAGCTTCGTATTAAGCAAGCAATCAATAATATAGTTTCGAACGCATTGAAGTTTACAAACAAGGGAGGGGTGACAATAGAAGTTTCAACCGACGATAGAGCATTCAATATCTCCGTAAGCGATACTGGAGTCGGTATTCCCCAAGATAAATTGGATGCGGTGTTTAACGGCTTTGAACAGGTTAATCAAGAAGACCAACAGTTTGGTTTTGGCTTGGGCTTGGCGATAACTAAAACCATCGTAGAGTTAATGAAGGGTTCGTTGCGTGTTGAGAGTGTGCTCGGCACCGGTAGTACTTTTGTTATCTCACTCCCAGCTCAAGAAATTATGAATGTTCTTGAGTGTTCTAACGGTGTTGCTGAACAGGTATATAACGTTAGAGAGCGCTTAGACTGCACAAGTAAAAAAGCCTTGATCGTTGATGATGTTGAGTTCAACCGAGAAATTCTAGAGTTCCACTTAAACGAGCTAGGTTGTGAATGCATGACCGCGAATGATGGTTTGGAGGCTTTAGCACTCGCTTCTGAACATGACTTTGATGTTGTACTGACGGATATTTCAATGCCGGTTATGGATGGCATTGAGCTTGCTTCTGAGTTGGAAAAGCGTAAGCCATCGTTACCTATAATTGCCGTTACGGCACGAGCTACCATTCAAGAAGAGGCTCGAATGGACCAATACTTTTCGTGTTATCTAACCAAACCGCTCAACCCGAGCGATCTAAAGCTAAAGCTTCATTGCGCTTTATCAGGTGGTACTTGCTAACTTAGTTAAATACTCCTACCTATAACCTGAGGGTAAGCCATCTTCGGATCTTCATGTATTATTTTCATCTGTTTTTCTGAGAGTTATGGGCATTGTCATCAAGATAATGCCCAAACTGTTATGAAAATAACTATCATCCAATAAGTGTTGAGAGTAGCTGGGCATTTTCAAATTATTCAATCACAGCTTGCCCTTAGCTTTTGTTCGTATTTAATTAAAAATAAGCTAAATCACAATAACGAATAAGAAAATAAAGCTATGTTTGGAAATATTATACGTACGTTTCGTGTTAATAATGGTTTGTCTCAAACTAATTTTGTTGATGCGATTCAAAGAAGTAACTCTAACTTTAACAACCTGGACGTTGTGACACTAAGCCGTTGGGAAAGAGGAGTAACAACTCCCCACTTAAAACGTCAAAACGAGTTACTGGACCTTATTGGAGTCAACATATTTGATGTTTGGGAGGCAAACGACTCACAAACAGTTCTCACAGGGTTAACGAATAAATTTAATAATAACGGTTATATTGATATGAACATGCACGTCCAAACAGAAGTTACGGTGATTAACTCAAATAATTCATTCCTTCTTGGGAAGATTACCAAGTTAATTGATGTCATCTTTGAATATGAGGATAACGTTATGCTCAGTAATTTAGAAGATTTAGGTATGAGTAGAAAGGTAATTATTGAAAAAATAATAAATCAATATTCTGGAGAGTTAACGCTCGTCACGGTTAATGGGCAATTAATCGGACACTTATTAAGTGCTAACTATAATCTTGCAGCAGATTTTTTGGAGCAAGTCTTAGTATCTAAAGAAGATAGAGCACATTTAGTTGTTACTTTTAACTGCACTCATTATTCGTCATTTACAGACACAATGGGCAGAGAGGCGTACAAGTATCTACAAAGCTTAAATCCAGATAAAGAGCTTTATATACTACTGAAAAGCAAAAGGATTTTTGATCTGTTTTTTTCATTGGGCTGCGAGTATCGAAGTGTAAGAAGTAACGATAGATCAATGAAGGTCATGAACTTGGATTCAAAGAAAATGAAATCACAACGCACTTGGATGGATATTATTGCAAACTATAAAGGTGAAGAGAATGAATAACACAGTATTGATTGTTGACGATGTTGAACTATCGAGAGAGGTCATTAAAAATGCGGTCTCTTTATCTAATAAAAAAACATCTGTACAGTTTGCAGAAAATGCGTTCGATGCAATGAGCAAAATGCAAAACGCATCATTTGATTTGGTGATTATGGACATCATGATGCCCAATGGCGATGGATTTGAACTCTTGAGTATGATGTCGCAACAAAATGTTGAGTCTAAAATAATCATTATTTCAGGTTTGGATAAATCCATTGTTAGCTCGGTGAGTATGCTTGGAAAGCTCTATGAGTTAAATGTTGTCGCTTCACTAGAAAAGCCTATTTGGGCTAACCAAATAAGTGAGTTGGTTGATAAAGCACTTGAAGTTGAAACCATAACCAAAAGCGAGCTTGGCTTTGGTAACCGTGCAACAATCATCGATGACGATTTTCCCATCAATCTGGTTTATCAGCCGCAAGTTGTTTCGGATATAAATGTTATTTCGGGGTTTGAAGTGTTGTCACGATGGTCTGATGAAAACGGGACCTTACTTCCACCGAGCTATTTTTTGCCAGTAATTGAAGAGCTAGGAAAGCAAAAGGTTTTTACCAATATCGTGATAAATAAATTCATTCAGGATTATCATCTCCACTTCAGTGAACTTGATAAATCGTTGAGGTTCTCAATTAATATCGATCCTAATTTACTGACTGATGAATCTGTTGTCGATAATCTACTCGAAATCTATAAGCAAGGTATTGAGCATACTATCGTTGTAGAGCTGACTGAAAAGGGGCTTTCAGGCAATATTGAAAAAGAATTGTTGGCAAATATTTTACGGCTAAGGTTGAATGGTTTTGAGATCTCTATAGATGACTTTGGGATGGAAGCATCGAATATTGAACGTATTGTCAAACTGCCTATTAGTGAGATAAAAATAGATAAAACCATTACATGGGGACTTTGCCATAACATTGATTACATGCAAAAAATCGATGAAGTTAAGAAGCTCGTTTCGGTAAAAAACGCACGTATTATCTATGAGGGTGTTGAAAATAAAGACACCTGTGCATTTCTGGAAGCTCTAGGCGGCTTTAACCAACAAGGTTTTCTTCATGGGGTTCCATCACTACCTGAAATTGTAGTTGAGATGCTCGCAGAGCAAAAGGAGCTAGATTACGTCGCTTCTGAATATACTTCTAATCATTAACAACGTATTAGGGTAACGAGCCAAAGCCAACTCAATGGGCTTTGGCTCTTTTTATTACTTACCACACACCGAACAATTAGGCATCTTCATTAAATTCATTTCACGCCAGCTGTGAGACATGGCATCGAGAATCAAAAGCTTGCCTTGCTTTGGTTGTCCAAACCCGGCAATAACCTTGATAGCTTCCAAAGCCTGAGCCGCGCCAACCATGCCAACAACAGGTGCCATCACACCGGCTTCAACACAGCTTAGAGCAGCGTTGCCGAATAGAGCGCTCAAGCACTGGTAGCAAGGTGCATTTTCATCTTGATAAGTGAATACGCTAATCTGACCTTCCATGCGAATCGCAGCGCCCGATACTAGAGGCGTTTTTGATGCGTAACATAAGCGGTTCAACTGATTGCGCGTTTCGACGTTGTCACTGGCATCAAGAACAAGCGAGTGTGCTTCAATTAACTTGCCAAGTGCCTCGTCATCAAGCCTGTGTTCGACAGTTTCAATCGTCAGATGCGGGTTCAATACCTGCAAAGATTCAGCGGCAGAATCGACCTTCTTCTTACCAATATCAGTATCGGTGTGAAGTACTTGTCGCTGCAAATTTGAAAGCTCGACAACATCGTCGTCGATCAGCATTAGCTTACCAATGCCCGCAGTCGCAAGGTATTGAGCAGAGGCACAGCCTAAACCACCCGCACCTAACACTAAGATTGAACTCTGTTTCAGCGCTTCTTGACCTTCAAAATCAAACTGTTTGAGAATGATCTGGCGATTGTAACGAAGCATCTCTGCGTCAGACAGTATTTCCATCAGCAAGCCTCGTTAGTAAAGCGTGGAGTTAAACAGTTGAATCTGAACCGTTTCACCGACTTCAACACGGCCACGTTCGCGCTCTAGTACCACAAAGCAGTTTGCTAAGCTCATTGAGCGGAAAGCGCCAGAGCTTTGGTTACCTGTTGTTTCTACTACAAACTTACCGTTTTCAATCGAGTAAATACCACGTTGATAATCAGTACGGCCTGGGCCTTTTTTGAATGCAGATTTAGTGATCGCAGGAATCGATTCTGGTGCTGTCCACGCAGTGTGACCGGCAAGTTTAGCCAGCATAGGTTGAACTAACACATACATAGTCATCATTGCAGACACTGGGTTACCCGGTAGGCCACAGAACCAAGCGTTGTCTAGCTCACCAAATGCGAATGGTTTACCTGGTTTGATTGCTAGTTTCCAAAAGCCGATTTCGCCAAGCTCTTCAAGAATGTCTTTGGTGTAATCAGCTTCGCCGACACTTACGCCACCAGAAGTGACAACTACGTCTGCCAGTTCTTGCGCTTTTACAAAGGTTTCTTTAAGCGTTGCAGGGCAATCAGGAATAATACCTAGGTCAATTGCTTCGCAACCAAACGCTTCAATCAGTGGTTTGATACCGTAGCGGTTGCTGTCGTAGATCTGACCATCTTCAAGAGGCTGACCTAATGGCTTGAGCTCATCGCCAGTAGAGAAGAAAGCGACTTTAGGTTTGTGTGCCACAGTTACATGACTCACACCGAGCGAAGCAATCATTGGAATGTCACGAGGTGTTAAACGTTCGCCACGGCTAAGAACGATATCGCCTTGCTTGATGTCGTCACCGGTAGGGCGAATGTTATTGTTCAGCTTGATGTCGTCTTGCTGAATCTCAATGCCAGCGTCAGTTTCAGCCGTGTTTTCTTGCATGATTACGACGTCACAACCTTCCGGGATCTTTGCGCCAGTCATAATGCGAATACAGTTGTTTGCTGGCCATTCACCTTCAAAAGGTTGACCTGCAAAGGACTTGCCCGCTAAAGGCAGCACTTTACTGTTCTCTAGGTCTGCTAAGCGCAGTGCATAGCCGTCCATTGCTGAGTTATCAAAAGGAGGGACGAAAATAGGGGATAGAATATCTTCAGCAAGTACGTAACCCAATGCTTCTGCTAATGGCAGTGATAAGGTCGTTTGAATAGGTTGAATTGGTGATAGCAGCTTATCTAGTGCTTCTTCAATTGGCATCAAGCCCGGAGCGTCGCAACAGCCCATAATTGAAATCCTTTGATCGTTATTATTTTGATTTGGCGGTTGGCAATAGGGATTCAATAGTTATCAAATCATGATGGTTCGCCAACGAAATTCTAGCCACTCTAGCACAGTTTAAGCCCCGTAAATAATGACCTCCCTTAAAATATGGGTGTATTTATTCAAAATTCCGAGTATCCTTGTTTGCCATCCAGAAGGGGTAATAAAAGAGGAAGTTCAATGTCAGGTCTTAGCGAATCAGCGAAGTTGGTTAAAGATGCGCTAGCAAGCCGTGGTTTAGAGACACCAATGAGTCCAAACCAGGTTAGCCGAGAAGAGAAAAAGGAACGAATCGAACACCATATGCGTGAGATTCTCACTCTCCTTGAACTTGATCTTACGGACGATAGTCTGGAAGAAACACCGCAACGTATTGCTAAAATGTACGTGGATGAAATTTTCTCTGGTTTGGATTACGCCAATTTCCCTAAAATTACGGTAATCGAAAACAAGATGGGCGTTCGTGAGATGGTACGAGTAAAAGACATTACCGTGACCAGTACTTGTGAGCACCACTTAGTGACGATTGATGGTAAGACTGCGGTCGCTTATATCCCTCGTGGGAAAATCATCGGCCTTTCAAAGATTAACCGTATTGTTCGATTCTTTGCTCAGCGCCCACAAGTTCAAGAACGTATGACGCAGCAGATCCTTGTTGCACTGCAAACGCTACTCGAAACTGATGACGTTGCTGTCACCATGGATGCGGTTCACTACTGCGTGAAATCACGCGGTGTAATGGACGCGACTAGCGAAACGACAACAACAGCTCTGGGCGGTATCTTCAGATCAAACCCAGCAACGCGCCACGAATTCTTACACGGCCTGCGTTAATACGTTTCGTTATTGGATGCACGTGATTTAGCCTTTGTAAATTGAAGTTCGTTGAAAATATTCTAAGCCTCGCTTTATGCGGGGCTTTTTTACGCCTGCAATGAAGTCAACTGTAATGGCTGAAAATGCTGTTATTCCCTAAAGTGAAGAATGAGCGACTTATTCACTTTCGCCATTCCCTAAAGTGAGGAATGAACGTAATAGGGAATCTGTTGCGGCCAAGCAGAAAAAGCACGCTCTATATCTTAACGTTTGTTGAAAGCATATAGAGCGTAACTAGAATCAGTCGCTGGTGGAGTGCTTAAGAAAGGTTAAACAAACGCTTTAAGTGGTGAACAATACCGGATGGCTTGTTCTCGGCTTGATAGATGCTCAAACCATCGTAAAAACTCGCCATGAACTCTACGCGAATCTCATCATCACTGCTTCTCGATATACGAGACAGTAGCGTAGCGGCTACAGCTGCGTGATCATTGGCTAGGCTGTAATCCATTCCTAGTCGTCCTTGAATGAACAACCACAAATGCGTGACTAGTTTTAACTGTTGAGCGTTAGAGTTTTGTAACTTGTCGCTGTGCTCAGTTCCCACTGTATTATCGAATACATTTTGCATCGCCTCATTCGCTTCTTTATTGCTTTCAAAGCGATAGCTTGCATCGATATGTACCTTGGTTAGCAAGCCAAGCAACGTCTGACGTGCAGAGTTCTCCGGCTTGTTCTCGCAAGCGTGTTTAAACAAAGCGTGGTTTTCATCAATAAATGACGACAGCTCTTTCTCGTAGCCTGTCGAGAGCGCTTTGACTGAACCTAAACCTGCTTCTTTTAAACACTGGTGAAGCTTGGTTCTAGCTTGTTGTTTAGCTTTGATTTCTTGCTGCGCGTCGGCTTGTTGCTTGGCTTCTTCTAGCTGGCTAGCTGCTGTTTGCGAATTATTCGGGGTTGGACGCTCAGTCATTACTCTGTAGCTCTTCCCACGTTACTTCTGCCGATTGAGTATCGCTGTTAATGAAAGCAGAGTTACCCGTCAGCATGACTGAAAGATCCATCGTACGTTGTGTCATCGCCGCTAGCTGCTCAATACCATCGTTGTCTAGACGAACGATCTGAGCTTTTAGGTAGCCGAATTTACCTTTGTTCTGCTCCCACCAAACGTTTGATTTAGTGTTGAAGCTGAATACGCGTACTGATTTAGATAGGCGAGTTGCCTTCTTAACACGCTCTGGATCGGGTTCGCCCACATCGACCCATTCTAGGATTTGATCGTCTAACGACTTCTGCCATAAATCGGGTTCTTCAATGCTAGACAACCCTTTAGTGAACTCAAGTTCAGGAGACGCATTGATACAGAAAGCCATGATTCGAGCCATCATTCGCTGTTCTGTTTCAGAAGGGTGTTGTGCAACCGTTAGATTGAAAGAGTCGTAATAGTCGCGATTCATATCGGTTAAAGAGATACGAAACTTGTAGATTGTGGGTTTTAGAGCCATGTGATGTAAGGGTTCCAATCGAATGAGGTGTACTATAGGTGTACCAATGAGTTTTTTGAAATCACAGCCTATAGATAAGTTGAGCCTAGTATAAACGAAGTAGAGCAGTTAGCTAGCAAGATAAGGTTTCGGTACACCTCAACTATTTAAGCACTTATGGCGAGTTAACAAAAAAGAGAGATCACATGATAGTAAACTGCACTTCATAGATTAAATCTTTCAAATCATCTTAAACGATTGCTTTCTCGAAGTTGAATGGCGACACAATGCCTACTTTTCTCGTAAATCATTCCTAACACGCAAGCTACAAGCTATTTCCGGCTGTACGAAAAAACAAAAAATGCAATAAGATGCATAATAAAGTGAAATTGTCAGGGTTTTATAAATTGATTTTAATCATAACCCTAAAAATACCAACCGAGATAGAAAATGGAGATTTATCGAATGGGTATTAATAAGAAAGGTCTATTGCCATTGGTGGTTGCAGGTTCCTTAGTTAGCTCTGAGGTATTGGCTACGGATAAAGAGGCAATACCTCAAGTTTGGGAAGGCTTTTACACTGGTGTAGCATTAGGGGTAGCAAACAATAAAGCTTCGTCTACATCTGCATTAGATTATGGCTTTGTTTCCTAAATCA
>NZ_JBFRPJ010000102.1:0-2489 GCF_041471945.1 Vibrio sp. 10N.261.51.A4 | reverse complement strand
AGTACCGACGTGGATAACCCAGATAATGCGTTTACTCCGGATTCGATTACTGGCACCAACGGCAACCTCACCATTGGTGCTAATGGCCAATGGACCTTCACCGCCAACAGCGCGTTTAATCAGTTAAACGTCGGCGATAAGGTCGAAGAAACCTTTACCGTCTCTTCCGTTGATGGCACACCGTCGACCATCAAGGTGACGATTAATGGCACTAACGATGCAGCGACAGTCAGTACCGCAACAGTCAGTGTGGATGAGACTGATAAAGCGGTAACGACATCAGGAACGTTGACTAGTACCGATGTTGATAATCCAGACAATACGTTCACGCCGGATTCGATTTCAGGTATCAATGGCGACCTAACTATTGATGCTAATGGGCATTGGGTGTTCACCGCCAACAGTGCGTTTAATCAATTGAACGTCGGCGATAAAGTCGAAGAGACCTTTACCGTCTCTTCCGTTGATGGCACACCGTCGACCATCAAAGTGACGATTAATGGCACCAATGACCGCCCTACTATCTCAGGTACCTCAAGTGGCGCGGTGATCGAACAGGGCTTGAACACGGCAGGAAACCCCGATGCGACAGGGAGCTTAATCGCGACTGATATAGATAAGTCCGACACCGTTACGTGGGCAATCAATCAACCCCAAGGTCAATGGGGAACGCTGTCGATTGATCAGCATGGTCATTGGCACTATCAGCTAGACAATTCAACCGGCGGTGCCGCGGATAAACTCGCGGCTGGTGAACATCAGTCTGAATCATTCTGGATCACCGCTACCGATTCAACAGGAGCGACAGTCCCTCATAAAGTCGTTATCGATGTGCAAGGCAGCAACGACAAACCAATTGTCAGTGCGTGGACTCAGCTTCCTGCGGGTAAAGAGGATCAACCCGTAACCATCAAGGCTTCTGACTTGCTAACACATGCAAGCGATGTGGATAGTAGCGATGTATTGCACGTGACAAATTTGCAAGCGACACACGGTAGCCTGACTGATAATAAAGATGGCACTTATACCTTCACGCCAGATAAAGATTTCAATGGTGAGATTCGACTCACCTATGATGTGGTTGACGGCCATGGGGGCAGCGTCAGCACTCAAGCTAAGTTTGATCTTATCGCAACTCCAGATAACGCGATTATTACCGACGCACAAGCCAATGCAGACTTACGGGGAGTAACTGAAGATCGCGGCTATATAGATACCCACTACCAACTGCATTACGACGGCAGATTAAACATCCAAGACCCTGATAAGGGAGAGGCACAGTTTGATCCGAATATAGGCTCACAAACCTATCAAGGTATTGGCTACGACACCAAACTGGGTGGGCACATACTGCTCATGCGCGACGGTCACTACACCTATACCCTCGACAACCGCAATATACAGAACTTAGCGCAAGGCGAAGTTAAACACGATTCAGCCATTATACGCTCAGCAGATGGTACAACACACACGATAGAGCTAACGGTTCATGGTACCAACGATGCCCCAACCATCAATGCTCAGTCCCACTCAGTGACTGAAGGTGGAAGCGTTCTAAATGGACAAATGGTTGGCCAAGATATTGATACCGGTGCGGCCTTGACTTACAGCGCACCGCAGATTGATGGCTTGGTGGTTAATCCGGACGGCAGTTATAGCTTCGATCCTGCTCACTCTAGCTATCAATCGTTAGCATCAGGTGTCACGAAGACATTGACTGTTCCAGTAACAGTCACAGACGAGCATAATGCGAGCAGCACTCAAAACCTCTCAATAACGATTACAGGGGTTAATAATTCTGCCGTTATCGGCGGTGTCTATACTGGAGATGTTCATGAAGGGCATACATATACAGCACCAGATGGTACAATGTCTGGTGGCTACGTCGATGATCGCTCACCAGATCATATGCATGGAAACATCGGCAAATTATGGAACGACGAAATACACACTGATGGTCACCTGAACATTGTTGATCCAGACTCCGGTGAAAGCCATGCCCAAACCGGCGTTTATTACGGCACTCATGGTCGTGTCATACTTCAGAGTAACGGAGATTGGAGCTACTACGCTTCCATAGGCCAAGACGCAACAGGTAGAAAGATTGATCACCTCGGCCAAGGTGAATCGATAACGGATACTGTCACCGTCAAATCGGCTGATGGCACCACTCACGATATTGTTGTCACCGTTCATGGCGATAACGACCGTCCGTATTGTTCTGGTGAAGTGCAACTGAACAGCGGTAAAGAAGATCTTGCTCAAACCATCACAGCAACCGAGCTAATCGCTAATACTGTTGACGTAGACGCCAACGATGCAGGTAAGCTCACTATCGCTAATTTGCATGCTGACCATGGCTCGATTCAAGACAATCACGATGGAACCTTCACCTTCACTCCAAGCCACAATTACAACGGCAGCGTCCACTTCACCTACGATGTGAAAGACGCGCATGGTGGTACAACACACACTGGCGCATCAACGAC
>NZ_JBFRPJ010000101.1:0-56599 GCF_041471945.1 Vibrio sp. 10N.261.51.A4 | reverse complement strand
GAATACTGACTTCAAAACTACAAAAAGTAATTCTAAAGCTATTATCTTTCCAACAGAAAGATAATGAATTGACTGTGCCGATAATAAATTATCGATTGGTCACTCAGCTCATTGAAATCAATGTGATTCCTAAGAATCACGTTTTGATATTCATCAACGAGTGCCCACACAGATTGATAGGTTTAAATTGTTAAAGAGCTTTTCCTTTTTGAGCTTCGCTCAAATCGGACGGCCATTTTAGCGATTTAAGTTTTAGTGTCAACCACTATTTTCAAAACTTTTTTCAAGCGCTTGGCTTGGCTAATTTGGCTTGCTGATTCGTTCTGGTTTCCTAAGAAGCCATCCCGTGTCAGCGAGGTGGCATTATAGAGATTTCGATCACACTGGCAAGCCCTTTTTTAAGTTTTTTTCGTTTTTTTATTCGTTCGATTAAAAAGAACTCAAAACGCCTCAAAAGTAGGCTTTTATCTTACATATTCTTCAGTTTTTCAGTGAACAAAGAGACTTTTTCCCAGTTTGTGTACTCAACTTCCTTCGTTGTATCCGTTTCACCACCTGTCATATTCATAATAAAGCGGATCATGGTTCTATCGAACCAGTTATAACGTGGGTAATAGAGGGCACCTGCAAATACACCGATTAAAGTCGGCTGCCATGGAGACTTGGTAAGGAACTTCTTAATATACGCACTGCCTTCTGGTGTATCTTTGCCTTGGTCTTCTTTACGCGCCGTTAAGTTAACACAGAAGAACGCAACCTTGCTTGATTGCAACTGAGTAAGGTTGGCATCAATAAATTGATATAGCTTCTTATTAAGGTGGCCATAACGAATCGATGCGCCAATCAACACTCTGTCGTACTGAGCAAAGTCCACCTTGCCAATAGTGTGCAGATCTTGAAGCTCACATTCGAACTCACTCATTTCTTCTTTTATATAGTTCAAGATTTTCTTGGTCTGCCCTTCACGGCTTGAATACAAAAATAGAACTTTTGCCACAATGTTGTCCTTAGCTACGCCAAAACGTAGGGGTCAATAAGATTAATAAGGTGAAGATTTCTAATCGGCCAAACAGCATAGATACGATAAGTACCCATTTTGCTTTGTCGTTCACATCGCCAAAGTGCACCGCGACTTCACCAAGGCCCGGGCCAAGGTTATTTAATGTCGCCGCTACCGCAGAGAAAGCACTCAACTCGTCCATACCAGTTGCAATAAGAGCCAGCATACAAACCACAAACACTAATGCGTATGCAGAGAAGAAGCCCCAGACCGCATCTACAACACGTTGTGGTAGTGCAGAACCGCCAACCTTGATGGTATAGACAGCCCGTGGGTGAACAAGACGCTTCATTTCACGAGCACCTTGCAGAGTAAGTAGTAAGATTCGAATCACTTTCATACCACCACCCGTAGAACCTGCACATCCCCCTATAAAAGAAGAGAACAAAAGCAGTACGGGTAAGAACAATGGCCACTCTGAGAAACCCGTCGTTGTAAAACCCGCGGTCGTAGAGATAGACACGGTTTGGAACAAGGCTTGGTCGAAAGCATCGTAGTACGAATCATAAGAGTGATGATTGAGCAGTAATAAGAAACAAACCAAGAACAGTACTGCCTGAATAAAGATAAAGGCGCGGAACTCAGGATCTTTCCAATAATACTTAGGATGCACACCACCTGAAGCAAATGCAGCAAAGTGAAGCGAATAGTTACATGCGGATATAAGAAGAAACACAACTGTAATCATGTTGATCGCAGGGCTATTGAAATACCCCATGCTCGCATCGTGAGTCGAGAAGCCACCAATCGCAATAGTAGAGAAGCTATGACTGATGGCATCAAAGAAGCTCATCCCAGCAAGCCAAAACGCCACTGCACAAGCAATGGTTAAGCTCAGGTAGATGTACCAAAGCGCTTTTGCCGTTTCAGCAATACGCGGAGTCATCTTGCTATCTTTTACTGGACCCGGGATTTCAGCACGATATAACTGCATACCACCGATACCCAGAACAGGGAGGATAGCTACCGCTAATACGATGATACCCATACCACCAAACCATTGTAGGAACTGACGATAAAAAAGAATCGCCTTAGGCAGATCATCGAGGCCGACAATTACGGTCGCACCTGTCGTAGTTAATGCAGAGAAGGATTCGAAGAAAGCATCGGTTACCGACACATTGGGGTTATCGGCGATCAAAAACGGCAGCGCACCCGCACTACCGATTACCGTCCAAAACAGAACAACAATCAAAAAGCCATCACGCGCTTTCAATTCATGCTTATAACGTCGGTTTGGAAACCAGCAAGTTGCTCCACAGAATAAGAGAACGAAGAAGGTCGTCACAAATGGCACACCCGCACCATCTCGATAGATCAGTGCGACGAGCGCAGGAGCAAGCATTGATACACTAAAAAGTGCTAATAATAATCCGACGATTCGAATAATTGAGCGAAATTGCATGAGCTATTGAACGAAGCGAAATGCTTCACACTTCCTAGTTGTCTTTGACTTTCGTTACCAGTGCCTTAGCACCGCTTTTATTGATCATGGTTTGGGTAAACGAATCTACCTGAAGGAGCTCTATTTCAATAATAAGCTCAACTTGAACACCATAATCCGCTTGGACCTCAACAGCCTGATGCTGAGCCATGATGGATTGTGCGATCGGCACAAAGCCATAGTCTAACTCTAGCCGTAATTTTGTGGTTATTTTTTTCTCGATAGTTTGAAGCAGCTTGAGAGCTTGTTGTACGCCACCGCCGTAAGCCTTAACCAAACCGCCGGTTCCAAGCTTAATTCCGCCAGAGTAGCGCGTCACAACAGCCGTTAATTCACCGACACCAGAGCCCGATAGTTGCGCCAAGATAGGCTTACCCGCTGTACCCGAGGGTTCACCATCATCACTGAAACCCCAAAGCATTGAGTCTTCAGGTCGACCAGCAACAAAACCCCAACAGTTATGTCGTGCTGAAGAATGCTCTTTTTTCACCTGTTCTACGAACTGTTTTGCAGCTTCAACACTTGGAGTATGAGCAAGATGCGTAATAAAGACGCTCTTTTTTATCTCTTCTTCAAACAGAGCCGACGCAGAAGGTATTAAATAAGGCTGTTCATTCATATCGTTAACTTAGTTAATAAGAGCGACGAAGTGTATCACGCGTGAATAATAAGGGTTAGAGGATCTGTGCTATCGCACAATGTTAAACAATTGTTTAAAAAATGTATTGAAATTAATCAAGCAGAGGTACAGACTAAGATAACTGGTCTTACCAGGTGTTCTACAATAATAGAAAGATAACAAGATTCTCTCAAACAATCGTGGATTGTATGTCATGGAGATAGACAATGATTTACCAAGCTAACACCCTACAGGTAAAGGAATTACAAGATGGTATTGCGGAATTAAGCTTCTGTGCACCAGCCTCTGTAAACAAACTCGACCTTGCTACTTTAGAATCACTAGATAAAGCGTTAGATGCTCTTAATGCTCACGCAGGATTACGTGGTTTAATCTTAACTTCAAACAAAGACGCGTTCATTGTAGGCGCAGACATCACTGAATTTCTTGGCCTATTTGCTAAGCCAGAAGCAGAACTTGATGAATGGTTAAGATTCGCTAATTCAATCTTCAGCAAGCTCGAAGACCTTCCTGTCCCAACTCTTTCAATGATGCGTGGCCATGCCCTTGGCGGCGGCTGTGAATGTGTACTCGCTACCGATTTCCGTATCGGTGACAAGACCACCAGCATTGGCCTACCTGAAACCAAACTTGGCATCATGCCTGGTTTTGGTGGTTGTGTGCGCCTACCTCGTGTTATCGGTGCTGACAGCGCAATGGAAATTATCACGCAAGGCAAAGCATGCCGTGCAGATGAAGCGCTTAAAGTTGGCTTGTTAGACGCGATTGTAGAAACAGACCAGTTACTAGAATCGGCAATCAATACCGTTTCTCTGGCTGCTAATGAAAAATTAGACTGGCAGCTACGCCGTAAACAAAAGACATCAGCGCTTTCACTAAGCAAACTCGAAGCGATGATGAGCTTTACCATGGCGAAGGGCTTGGTTGCTCAAAAAGCAGGGCCTCACTACCCAGCTCCGATTACTTCTGTGATTGCGATTGAAGAAGCAGCACGCAGCAATCGCGATGCAGCACTCGACATCGAACGTAAGCACTTCGTTAAGCTAGCGAAATCGGAAGAAGCAAAAGCATTAGTTGGCTTATTCCTGAATGACCAGTACATCAAAGGCTTAGCGAAACAAGCGGGTAAGTCAGCAAACAAAGCAACTGAGCGTGCAGCCGTACTTGGTGCAGGTATCATGGGCGGCGGTATTGCTTACCAATCAGCTCTAAAAGGCGTGCCAGTGATGATGAAAGACATCGCACAAGCATCGCTTGATCTAGGTATGAACGAAGCATCTAAGCTGTTGAATAAACGCTTATCACGCGGTCGCTTAGATGGATTCAAGATGGCAGGTATTCTGTCTTCTATTACTCCAAGCCTGCATTACGCGGGTGTAGAACAGTCGGATGTGATTGTTGAAGCAGTAGTAGAAAACCCGAAAGTAAAAGCAGCAGTACTGAGCGAAGTGGAAGGTTTGGTTGGTGAAGACACGGTTCTAACATCAAACACCTCTACAATTCCGATCAACCTGCTAGCGAAATCACTGAAGCGCCCAGAAAACTTCTGTGGCATGCACTTCTTTAACCCTGTGCATCGCATGCCTTTGGTTGAGATCATCCGTGGTGAACAAACTTCAGAAGAGACCATCAATCGCGTGGTTGCTTACGCAGCGAAGATGGGTAAATCCCCAATCGTTGTTAACGACTGCCCAGGCTTCTTCGTTAACCGTGTACTTTTCCCTTACTTTGGCGGTTTCAGCATGTTGCTACGCGACGGTGCTGATTTCACTAAGATCGATAAAGTGATGGAGCGCAAGTTCGGTTGGCCAATGGGCCCGGCTTACTTACTAGACGTTGTAGGCCTAGACACAGCACACCACGCACAAGCTGTAATGGCACAAGGTTTCCCTGAGCGTATGGGTAAAGAAGGTCGTGATGCGATCGACGCACTTTACGTTGCTGAAAAATACGGTCAGAAGAACGGCAGCGGTTTCTACACATACAGCGTAGACAAACGCGGTCGTCCTAAGAAGACCTTCTCTGAAGACATTCTTCCTATCTTGGCTGACGTATGCCAACAACCGCAAGACTTTGATGACCAAACAATTATCCAGCGCGTGATGATTCCAATGATCAACGAAGTGGTGCTTTGTCTAGAAGAAGGCATTATCGCGACACCGCAAGAAGCGGATATGGCACTGGTTTACGGTTTAGGCTTCCCTCCATTTAGAGGCGGCGTATTCCGCTACTTAGACAGTGTGGGCATTGGTAACTTCGTTGAAATGGCGAAAGGCTACCAAGACTTAGGTGCAATGTACCAAGTTCCTCAGCTATTGCTTGATATGGCAGCGAAGGGCGAAAGCTTTTACGACAGCCAACAAGCCAGTTCTCTGTAACCCACATTTGGAAAAGGAATAGCAAAATGAAAAATGTAGTTGTTGTTGATTGCCTTCGCACCCCAATGGGACGTTCCAAAGGTGGAGCTTTCCGTCACACTCGTGCTGAAGATCTGTCTGCACATTTGATGAAAGGCATTTTAGAGCGCAACCCAGAAGTAAACCCTGTCGAAATTGAAGATATTTACTGGGGTTGTGTACAACAAACACTAGAGCAAGGCTTCAACGTTGCACGTAACGCTGCCTTGCTTGCTGGTCTACCGATTGAGATTGGTGCTGTAACAGTCAACCGTTTATGTGGTTCATCTATGCAAGCTTTGCATGATGCAACTCGCTCTATCATGGTTGGTGATGCTGAAATCTGCCTGATTGGTGGTGTGGAGCACATGGGCCACGTACCAATGAACCATGGTGTTGATTTTCACCCAGGCATGTCAAAACACGTAGCAAAAGCGGCCGGTATGATGGGGCTAACCGCTGAGATGTTAGGCAAAATGCACGGTATTAGCCGTGAAGACCAAGATGCATTCGCAGCACGCTCACATGCTCGCGCTCAAGCAGCTACGGTTGAAGGTCGTTTCAAAAATGAAATTCTGCCAACCGAAGCTCACGCTGCAGACGGTTCTCTGTTCACTCTGGATTACGACGAAGTCATTCGCCCAGAGACAACAGTTGAAGGCTTATCCCAGCTGCGTCCGGTATTTGACCCAGCAAACGGCACAGTAACAGCAGGTACTTCATCAGCTCTGTCTGATGGTGCTTCTGCAATGCTTATCATGAGCGAAGAGAAAGCTAACGCACTTGGCCTTAAGATTCGCGCTCGCGTGAAGTCTATGGCTATCGCTGGCTGCGATCCTTCAATCATGGGTTACGGCCCAGTACCAGCAACCCAAAAAGCACTTAAACGTGCAGGACTAACCATTGAAGACATGGGTGTGATTGAGTTAAACGAAGCGTTTGCTGCTCAATCTCTACCTTGTGCTAAAGACTTAGGTCTACTGGATGTTGTTGACGAGAAAGTAAACCTTAACGGCGGTGCGATTGCTCTGGGTCACCCACTAGGCTGTTCTGGTTCTCGTATCTCGACGACGCTAATCAACCTGATGGAAGCACAAGACGTGAAATACGGCTTGGCGACTATGTGTATTGGTTTAGGCCAAGGTATTGCAACGGTATTTGAACGCCCATAGCGTTTACTGACTGTAATATTTGAAGGGTAATCTTTTGTGCAGCTATATTTATATAGCTGCACTTTTTATTGCTTGGCATCCAACAATGCATCGATTGTGTTCAGCGAACTCAACGAGAGAAAAACCAACCCTGACATCTATGCACAAAACGCATATATTCAATGTTGATGTTTCATTATTTTTTCTCGGATGATTCAACTAAAGTTACTTCAGTTTCCTAATATTCCTCCACGGAGCAGATCATGTTTAAAGCACTTGTACTAAACCAAGAAGACAAAAAAACTATCGCGTCAGTTTCTCAAATTGAAGAATCTCAATTACCAGAAGGTAACGTGAAGATTGATGTTAGCTACTCTTCTTTGAACTACAAAGATGGTTTGGCGATTACAGGTAAAGGGCGCATTGTTCGCAACTTCCCTATGGTTCCTGGTATCGACCTTTCTGGTGTGGTTTCACAATCTGATGACCCTCGCTACAAAGCAGGCGACGAAGTGGTTCTAACTGGTTGGGGTGTTGGTGAAGGTCACTGGGGCGGCATGGCTGAGAAAGCAAGCCTAAACGGTGACTGGTTAGTGCCGATGCCTAAAGGTCTAGACGCTAAGAAAGTAATGGCGATTGGTACAGCAGGCTTCACAGCAATGCTTTGTGTGCAAGCTATCGTAGATGCTGGCATCAAGCCTGAAGACGGTGAAATCCTAGTTACCGGCGCAAGTGGCGGTGTAGGTAGCGTATCTATCACTCTACTAAACCAACTGGGCTACAAAGTGGCAGCAGTGACTGGCCGTGCTTCTGTAAACGGTGAACTACTTAAATCACTAGGCGCGACACGTATTGTAGAGCGTGCTGAACTAGAAGAACCAGCTAAGCCACTAGAAAAACAACTGTGGGCTGGCGCTATCGATACGGTAGGCAGCAAAGTGCTTGCGAAAGTATTGGCGCAAATTGATTACAACGGTGCGGTTGCGATGTGTGGTCTAGCAGGCGGTTTTGACTTACCAACCACGGTAATGCCATTCATTCTGCGTAACGTTCGCCTACAAGGTGTTGATTCTGTAATGTGCCCTCGTGAAAAACGTATTAAAGCGTGGGAACAACTGGCTGAGCTACTACCAGAATCTTTCTACGCTCAAGCAACCAAAGAAGTGTCTTTAGACGGTGCAATTCAAGCAGCAGAAGACATCACTAACGGTCAAATCACTGGTCGCGTAGTCATTAAACTATAGGCTCTCAAACATAAAGTTATCAAACCTTAAGCAACAGCTTTAGGCTTGGATAACCCAAAACAACAAAGGGCTGATTTTTATCAGCCCTTTTGCGTTTTTGTCATTCGGGTCAAGTGAACTCAGACTCAGATCCGGTTAACCCAAACCGACATCCGCAATCCGTTTTTGAATCAACTCACCACACTCTTCTTTTACCACTCTTCTTAACCATTGTTGTGAAGCAGAAGAATCGCAACGCGAGTGCCAGATCAGTGAGTAATCAAACGGCATAAATTCAAATGGTAATGGCTTAACAACCAAGTCATAACGCTCTGCTACCAAATAAGCCAAATCAGCAGGCACAGTAATCACCAACGGCATTCTATCGACAATCGCCAATGCCGCTTCAAGGTGATAAGCACGCAGTACCATTTTTCTGGGTTGTTGATTAGCTAAAGCGTTGTCCAATAAAGCCTTAACACCATCACTGATCGCAATCATCGCATGTGGGAGTGAAACATAGTCTGCAAGGCTTAAAGGTTGATCGGCTAATGGATGGTTTTTAGATAACAGACACGACACACCAACCGGCCCCAAGACTTCTTGATGAAGTGGTGCAATGCTGCCACTCGGACGACAGATCGCCATATCAACGCGTTCGGTGCTGAGCTGTTTAAACAAATGCTCATGCTGCAACGGAGCAAACTCCAAAGAGATATTGGGTGCTTGTTCATAAATCTTAGGCAACGCATAAGGCAAGATGGTTTGCATCGCATAATCGGTGGTAGCGATCAGAAAACGTTCGCTGCAATAGTAAGGGTCAAAGTCACTCGGACTCAGCAATTGGCGAAAAGACTCCAAAGGCTGATCAATACGCTGACTGATCTCGAGTGCTTTCTTGGTAGGAATAAGGTGCTGACCTTGACGTGTAAACAACGGATCGTTTAGTAATTCTCTTAAACGCCCTAATACTCGACTGGTTGCGGATTGGCTTAAGTTAAGACGAAGCGCGGCCTGGCTTACGCTGCCCTCTTCAATCAATACCTTTAAAGCGACCAATAAATTAAGGTCTCTACGATAGATGTCTTCTAATTCCACGCCACTTACCTAGCTGTATACGATTGCCATTAGTCACTAAGTTGTTTATAGCATGCTTTAGATAAAAAAAATCCCGCAATTACGCGGGGAAGCCCAAGAAAATTTGGGGATAGTGTCGGAATGTTGTCGTATCGGAATTCGCTTGCTGTATTCGGGTTAGTGCTCTTGCTCTTCGGCTATGCCTTGCCAACGGCGCATCTCTACCCAAATACCAATAATCGTTGCTACTATGCCAAAAATAGGCATCAGTGAGGTCTCTGTCGATGAGCGTAGTACTAACGCACAAAAAGAAATAAAACAGAGAACCGAATAAATTGTTAATCTATCTAATCCTGTCAACATCGCCACTCCTTAGCTAGTTGCCTTTGCTTCAAGTTGTTATCAACTTGTTAACTAAGTTATAGGAAATGATTCTGTTTGCCAAGCACTTATTGCATATTTTTTCTGCAGACGTATTATTCACTCGTTAGATAGATATAGAGATACAAACCATGACATTCAAACCTGAACTGGCAACCCATACTTTAGAAGCTGAAGGCCTGCGTTGCCCGGAACCAGTAATGATGGTCAGGAAGACAATTAGAAACATGCAGGATGGCGATGTGTTACTGGTAAAAGCTGACGATCCTTCGACAACTCGAGATATTCCGAGCTTTTGTCGATTCATGGATCACCAGTTGGTAGGCCAAGCAACAGAAACGTTGCCTTACCAGTATTTGATCAGAAAGGGATTGGAGGCGTAACGCCCCACCGACTATCAAGTATCAAAAAAGCCGCTCGTACCTTATGTTCTTAAACAGAACTCAGAGTACCAGCGGCTTTTTGTTTATTCGCTTCTAGATTTGTTTTGCAGATGCTCCAGTTGATGCTGAATTTCTCGGATGTCTTTACGCATCGGAATAATATGCGCGACCCGAATCCAAGCCTCTACCGCAAGTGCAGTCATGATGATGGCACCCGCGACCATTGGCAGCCACATGTCCGTCAACACCATGCCTAACAGTGTAAGTGCAAGACCAAAAGTAAATAGATAACTTTGGCTTTGTGGAGTAATACCCATATAACGCGTCAACATAATCATGCCCTCGTGTTCTTAACTCACAAGATTAAAATATCATGACAAGTATGACAGTTATATGTCCATTCGCTCGATAAACCCCACAATACTGTAAGAGTATGACCTACAACACATTACTCTACTGATTGAGTATAATAAGACTCAATACCACCTGTTAATAGAAAGCAGCAGCGATAGCTAAACCCACGAATAGCAAGGCTGTGATCTTACGAATCAGATCAAGAGGCATCTTATCAGCAGACAGCTTACCGATGATCACCACAGGCACATTTGCCAGCAACATACCGATGGTAGTACCCAGAATCACCCACGCTAATGCATCCGCATATTGAGCCCCTAGGATAGAGGTCGCAATTTGGGTTTTATCGCCGATCTCAGCAATGAAGAAGGCGATGAAACTGGCGACAAACGGACCTCGGTTTGATATCTGCTCATCGTCATCCAACTTATCCGGAATCAGAATCCAGCCCGCCATAGCGATGAAACTGACCACCAGCACCCACTTTAATACTTCAGGTGAAAGATAGTCGGCGACCACAACCCCGAGCCATGCAGCAAGGGCATGATTGGCAATGGTGGCAAAAAAGATAGCCGCAATGATAGGTATCGGTTTTCGATATCGACTGGCTAATAAAAGGGATAGCAACTGGGTCTTATCACCGATCTCGGCTAAGGCGACAGTTGTAATTGAAATTGCTAAAACGCTCACGACATGCTCATTTGGGATGGAGATTATTATATTTAACCAAAGACAAACCTCGCGCCCCATCCCGGTTCACGATGCTTGTCTAAGGTCTTGCTAAGCGCCACCAAGGTGGTGGTTGCCTCGAACGCCATGATGATTTTGCATCAATTATGTTGACGAACGAACTCATTCAATAGGATATGAATAAGTAAGCTACTCCCCAAAGACCGCGATATTTTAATCACCCACGCTTTCAAACACAAGTGTCAAACTTATCAAAATATCCACTTGTGCCGAAAAACAAACATTAAAGGCAAAAAAATCCACTAAACGACATTTTAGACCACTAATTAAACAAGATTACCCCTACTCGCTTTACGAATATCTCGGTATACTCAGAGGTTATTTTTCTCATTCATTTAAAAGAATCGCGCGAACCTGACTATGCAAAAATACGATATCAAAACCTTCCAGGGAATGATCCTCGCGCTGCAGGATTACTGGGCTCAAAACGGTTGTACCATTGTTCAACCTCTAGATATGGAAGTAGGTGCAGGCACCTCTCACCCAATGACATGTCTACGAGCACTTGGCCCAGAGCCAATGTCTACAGCTTACGTTCAACCTTCTCGTCGTCCGACCGATGGCCGTTACGGTGAAAACCCTAACCGTCTGCAGCACTACTACCAATTCCAAGTAGCGCTAAAACCATCGCCAGACAATATCCAAGAGTTGTACCTAGGCTCCCTAGAGGTTCTTGGTGTTGACCCACTTGTTCACGACATTCGCTTCGTTGAAGATAACTGGGAAAACCCAACACTAGGCGCATGGGGCCTTGGTTGGGAAGTATGGCTAAACGGCATGGAAGTAACTCAGTTTACTTACTTCCAACAGGTTGGCGGCCTTGAGTGTAAGCCAGTAACTGGCGAGATCACTTACGGTATCGAACGTCTAGCAATGTACATCCAGGAAGTAGATTCTGTTTACGACCTAGTATGGAACGTAGCACCAGACGGTTCTAACGTGACTTACGGTGACATCTTCCACCAAAACGAAGTTGAGCAATCAACGTACAACTTCGAGCACGCAGACGTAGATTTCCTATTCACTTTCTTCGACCAGTGCGAGAAAGAGTGTAAAGAGCTACTTGAGCTTGAGAAGCCACTGCCGCTTCCAGCTTACGAGCGCATTCTAAAAGCAGGTCACGCATTCAACATCCTTGATGCGCGCAAAGCTATCTCTGTAACAGAGCGTCAACGTTACATCCTTCGTATCCGCAACCTGACTAAATCAGTTGCTGAGGCGTACTACGCGTCACGTGAAGCGCTTGGCTTCCCAATGTGTAAGAAGGATAAATAATCATGGCGAAGAATTTTCTAATTGAACTAGGTACGGAAGAGCTTCCACCAACAGCACTTCGTTCTCTAGCAGAAGCATTTGCTTCTAACTTTGAAGCAGGCCTTAAAACGGCTGAGCTTTCTCACGAAGGCATCAAGTGGTACGCAGCACCTCGTCGTCTAGCACTTAAAGTAACTGCACTGGCTGAAGGCCAAGCAGACAAAGTGGTTGAGAAGCGTGGCCCTGCTGTTTCTGTGGCATTCGATGCTGAAGGCAACGCGACCAAAGCGGCACAAGGTTGGGCTCGTGGTAACGGTATTACTGTTGAGCAAGCTGACCGTCTGAAAACAGACAAAGGCGAGTGGCTTCTTTTCAAACAAGAAGTAGCTGGCAAACCAGTTCAAGAATTGGTGATGGACATCGCTGCGAAAGCACTGGCTGGCCTACCAATTCCTAAAGCAATGCGCTGGGGTAACTCAGACATTCAATTTATCCGTCCAGTGAAAACACTGACAGTACTACTAGGTGATGAGCTTGTTGAAGGCGAAATCCTAGGCGTAGCATCTGCTCGTACTATCCGTGGCCACCGTTTCATGGGCGAACAAGAGTTCACAATCGACTCTGCTGACCAATACCCTGCGATCTTAGAAGAGCGCGGTAAAGTAATGGCAGATTACGAAGCGCGTAAAGCGATCATCCTTGCTGATTCGCAAAAAGCGGCGGCTGCGGTTGGCGGTACAGCTGACCTAGAAGATGACCTTGTTGAAGAAGTAACGTCTCTGGTTGAATGGCCAGTAGTACTTACAGCGAAGTTCGAAGAAGAGTTCCTAAAAGTCCCTTCTGAAGCGTTGGTTTACACCATGAAAGGTGACCAAAAGTACTTCCCTGTTTACGATGACAACAAGAAGCTACTACCGAACTTCATCTTCGTATCAAACATCGAGTCTAAAGAGCCTCGCCATGTTATCGAAGGTAACGAGAAAGTAGTACGCCCACGTCTTGCTGATGCTGAATTCTTCTTCAACACAGACCGTAAGCGCCCGCTTATCGACCGTCTTGCTGAACTAGACCAAGCTATCTTCCAGAAGCAATTGGGTACTATCAAAGACAAAACAGACCGCATCACAGAACTTGCTGGCTACATTGCTGAGCAAATCGATGCTGACGTTGAAAAGTCTAAGCGTGCTGGCCTACTGGCTAAGTGTGACCTAATGACATCAATGGTATTCGAATTTACGGATACTCAAGGTGTAATGGGTATGCACTACGCGACGCACGACGGTGAAGACGAGCAGGTTGCACTGGCACTTTACGAGCAATACATGCCTCGTTTCGCGGGTGACGATCTACCAAGCACTGGTATCTCTTCAGCAGTAGCAATGGCAGACAAGCTAGACACTATCGTAGGTATCTTCGGTATTGGCCAAGCACCAAAAGGTTCTGACCCATTCGCGCTACGTCGTGCATCACTAGGCGTGCTACGTATCATCGTTGAAAACGGCTACAACCTAGACCTAACAGACCTTATCGGTAAAGCGAAAGAGCTACTAGGCGACAAGCTAACCAACGACAACGTAGAAGCTGACGTTATCGACTTCATGCTAGGTCGTTTCCGCGCATGGTACCAAGATGCTGGTTTCAGCGTTGATATCATCCAAGCGGTACTAGCACGTCGTCCAACTAAGCCAGCTGACTTTGACCAACGTGTTAAAGCGGTTTCTCACTTCCGTGAACTGGAAGCAGCAGAAGCACTAGCAGCAGCGAACAAGCGTGTAGGTAACATCCTTGCGAAATTCGATGGCGAGCTACCTGCTGAAATCGATCTTGCTCTTCTTCAAGAAGACGCAGAGAAAGCGCTGGCTGAAAACGTTGAAGTAATGACAGAAGCACTAGAACCAGCATTCGCGACAGGCAACTACCAAGAAGCTCTAAGCAAGCTTGCTGATCTACGTGAACCTGTTGATGCATTCTTCGATAACGTAATGGTTATGGCTGATGACGAAGCACTTAAGAAGAACCGTCTAACGCTACTGAATAACCTACGTAACCTGTTCCTACAGATTGCTGACATCTCTCTTCTGCAAAAATAAGCACAAGTGAGACAGTTACTCTGAGTAATTAACGGTAAACCCCCAAAGGGAAGCGAAAGCTTCCCTTTTTGTTTTTGTGAACCAAGCATTTGTTTGTAGAGGTGTTATTGATTAAGTGAATGAAATAGCACTCAGACTGTAGAGGGCATTGTTTGCTATAACTGACCTGTTTATTCAGGGGAAGGGAACAATGAAAAAAACAGTACTCGCGCTTTCAATGCTCGCACTCAGCGCATGCAGCCAAACCAGTGACAACAACCTATTACTGACGATTGATAACGACACTGTCGTATTCGAATCATCCGGTAAAGGCACCGTGATTGCAGAACAGGAACTCGCGAAAGGTAGCTATACCTTCTCTATCAGCGATACTCAAAATACCTGTGGCACCAACTATGCGCTGGCCGAAGAGAATCGCATCAAATTCAATAAACCCCTTCGCCTAAACGACTGCGCCGAGAAGTCTGAATTAGATATCAAGATCTTTCGCGCTAACACCTATCAGTTTATGCTCAACCCACAAACCAATGAACTGACCGTTCAGATAAAGCCGAAGCAACAACAAGTACAAAGCTTTGCTTGTCCGGTTCCTAGTGACGAACCAACCATCATCGACGTTGCTCAAACCTTTGATGATGGCACTTTAGTTAGAGATGCCCTTTCTGGCATCGAAGCTACCGTCAGTAACGGCAGCGTCACCATGCAGCCAGCAGAAAATAGCCAAGGTGTTCTGCTGCTTGAGAAAGTAGAACCAGAAACCAAAGCTGACTTTAGTTGGGATAACGCCACGGTTTACTTCGTAATGACTGACCGTTTCCACAATGGTAATCCTGATAACGACAACAGTTACGGTCGCAGCCAAGATGGACAAGACGAAATCGGCACCTTCCACGGTGGTGACTTGGCAGGCTTAACCGAAAAACTCGATTACATAGAATCACTCGGTGCTAATGCTATCTGGATAACGTCTCCGTTAGAGCAAATCCACGGCTGGGTTGGCGGCGGTGATCGAGGTGACTTCAAACACTACGGTTACCACGGCTACTACCATCAAGATTGGACCAAGCTCGATGACAACATGGGCACCGAAGACGAGCTAAAAACCTTCATCGATACCGCGCATAGCAAAGGCATTCGTGTTGTTTGGGATGTGGTAATGAACCACACCGGCTATGCGACGCTTGCCGACATGCAAGAGTTTGATTTTGGTAAGCTCAACCTAACTGACGAAGAAGCCAAACAAACACTTGGCGAAAACTGGACAGATTGGCAACCTGCCAAAGGTCAGAACTGGCACTACTTCAACAACTACATCTCTTACAGCGACAAAGAAGCGTGGGAAAAGTGGTGGGGCAAAGCTTGGCTACGCAGCGATATCGGCGCCTATGACTCTCCGGGCTACAATAACCTCACCATGTCTTTGGCGCATCTGCCCGATTTCAAAACAGAGTCGACAGAGACAATCGGGCTGCCTAATTTCTATCGCAATAAGTCCACCAGCGCGACCGATGAACTCAAAACACCTCGTAACCATTTAATCACTTGGTTATCGGATTGGGTGCGCGAATATGGTGTCGATGGTTTCAGGGTCGATACCGCTAAACACGTTGAACTCGAAGCATGGGCAGAACTGAAAGAGAGCACCAACCAGGCACTTGCCGAGTGGAAACAGAACAACCCAGACAAGGCCTTGGATGACTTACCCTTCTGGATGACTGGCGAAGTATGGGCACACAGCGTGGTCAAATCAGATTACTTCGCTAACGGATTTGATTCGATCATCAACTTTGAATTCCAGAGTGATATCGCACCAAAGGCGCTCAAGTGCCTATCCGATCTTGATGCTGATTACCTTCGATACGCAGAGAAGATCAACAACGACAGCGAGTTCAACGTACTGAGTTACCTTTCGTCTCACGACACCTCGCTATTCTGGACACAACATGGCAGTGACTTTGCAAAACAAACCAAAGCTGCAAACGCGTTGATGCTGGCTCCCGGTGCGGTACAGATCTATTACGGCGATGAAATCGCCCGAGACTTTGGCCCAACGGGTTCTGATCCAATGCAAGGCACACGCTCAGACATGCCTTGGGATCAAATCACTGGCGAACGTGCAGAGCTGCTAGAACACTGGCAAGCGCTTGGCCAATTCCGCCAACGCCACCCAGCCGTTGCTCAGGGTAAGCACATCATCCGTAACAGCAAGGGCTACTATGCGTTCGAACGCCAATACCAAGATGACAAGGTATTAGTCGTTTATACCGGTTCGAACTAAACCTTCATTAACATAAACACCAGAAACTAAAGGGGAAGCTTAGGCTTCTCCTTTTTTTATCGCTAAAGGTACGTTCAATAAGCAAGCTGTCACTCATTAACCAAACTTTATAGAAGTTTTTTACGTGTTAGAGCATTTGGCGCTATGCGTCGCAAAAACATTGCGGTATGTTCAAGGAATACACTGATGGCAGACATAAGGTCTGCCTTAATGACACGTAACAAGCAATCACAATGAATTAGGTAAAATTAGTAATGCAGTTCTCTAAGTTTGGCGAAAAGTTTAATCGATACTCTGGAATCACTCGTTTAATGGATGATTTGAATGATGGCCTGCGCACTCCTGGCGCTATCATGCTCGGTGGTGGCAACCCAGCCGCTATCCCTGCCATGCTCGATTACTTTAACCAAGCCAGTGCCGACATGCTCGCCAGTGGAGAACTCATCGCCGCCCTCGCCAACTACGATGGTCCGCAGGGTAAAGACAGCTTCATCAAATCGTTAGCGGCAATGCTGAAAGAGACCTACGGTTGGGACATCAGCGAGAAGAACATCAGCCTGACTAATGGCAGTCAAAGTGGCTTCTTCTACCTATTCAACCTGCTAGCAGGCCAACAGCCTGACGGCTCACATAAGAAAATCCTACTGCCGATCGCACCGGAATACATCGGCTACGGCGACGCGGGTATTGATGACGATATTTTTATCTCTTACCACCCAGAGATCGAACTGCTAGAAAACCGTCAGTTTAAATACCACGTTGATTTTGAACAACTAAAGGTTGATGACTCAGTCGCGGCTATCTGTGCATCTCGTCCAACCAACCCAACGGGTAACGTACTGACCGACGAAGAAGTGCGTAAACTGGATAAACTGGCGCGTGAAAACAACATCCCACTGCTGATCGACAATGCTTACGGCCTGCCGTTTCCTAACATCATCTTTGAAGATGTCGAACCGCTCTGGAATGAAAATACGATTCTGTGCATGAGCCTTTCTAAGCTTGGTTTGCCGGGTGTGCGTTGCGGTATCGTAATTGCGAGTGAAGAAGTAACACAAGCATTGACCAACATGAATGGCATCATTAGCTTAGCGCCAAACAGTGTTGGCCCTGCAATTGCCAATCACATGATTGAAAAAGGCGATTTACTGCGCTTAAGTAGCGAGGTAATCAAACCTTTCTATAAAGATAAGTCACTACGTGCAGTTGAACTGTTACAAGACGCTATCGACGACCCTCGCTTCCGTATTCACAAGCCTGAAGGCGCTATCTTCTTATGGCTATGGTTTGATGAGCTGCCGATCACCACAATGGAACTGTACGACCGCCTTAAAGCTCGCGGCGTATTGATTGTTCCGGGTGAATACTTCTTTATCGGCCAAGAAGACGAGTGGGATCATGCCCATCAATGTCTACGTATGAACTACGTGCAAGATGATGAGGCGATGCAGAAAGGCATTGCTATCATTGCTGAAGAAGTGAAAAAGGCTTACTCAGAGCAGTAATAAGAGCTTTTAGCTTACCGCAGGTCAAATACAAAAAGAGCACCTCATTAGGTGCTCTTTCACTTTTACTTCCCGATATTTTTTAGCTCTAAGGAGCTAACAGTAATTAGCCTTCTAGTAGACTATTACCATTGATAGCAATCTTACGTGGTTGCATCGCTTCTGGGATTTCGCGTTCGAGGTCGATGTGAAGAAGACCATTTTCCATGCTTGCACCTACCACTTTTACGTAGTCAGCCAGTTGGAATTTACGCTCGAAATCGCGCTCTGCGATACCTTGGTATACGAAGGTTTTCTCTGCTTCTGCTTTACGCTCACCTTTCACAATTAGCATGTTCTCTTTCTGAGTCAGATCTAATTGATCATCAGCAAAACCAGCGACTGCCATAGTAATACGGTAGTTGTTCTCGTCTTTTTGCTCGATGTTGTATGGAGGGTAACCGCCAGAAGAGTTCTTCGATGTATTCGCTTCCATCATGTTGAATAGACGATCGAAGCCGATTGCGTTGCGGTAAAGTGGAGTGAAATCTACAGTTCTCATAATGCTATCCTTTTAGTAAGCAATAGTCTTAGCTGCGAATTTTACTTGGATCTAACCTGTGTGTGACCCAGTAAACAGCTAAGAGATTCAATTCGCATTCCTCGGGTTTCACCTCTATTGGCGACAACGCTGGGACATGGCAATGAATCAATTTTTAAGTTGTGTGCTGCCAAAGTTATCCTCTATTGAGCGATACTTCGTTAGCGGTAATGAAGGCTCTGTTTCTTCTCTTGTAGAGCAAGACAGTCATCCTCTTCACAAATAGATATATGGATTGAGCAAAATAGTTTCAAGGGGTTATTTTCAATTATTTTTGCAACTCAATATTTTTCAATATCTTACAAACATAAAAAAGCACCATCCAAAGGATAGTGCTTTTTTATGATTTTAGTTTTTTGAGACGAAGCTATTTGGCTTTAGTTCAAGGAAGAGGCGCGGAGCATACGAATGTATGTGAGCACCTCTGACACAGAAATTAAGCCAAAGAGCGAAGTATCAAAGAGACTAAACGTCTAGGTTTGCTACTTTCAGTGCATTCTCTTCGATGAAGTTACGACGAGGTTCAACTTGGTCACCCATTAGCGTCGTAAACAACAAATCAGCACCAACAGCGTCTTCAATTGTTACTTGCATCATACGGCGAGTTTCAGGATCCATCGTGGTTTCCCAAAGTTGATCAGGGTTCATCTCACCTAGACCTTTGTATCGCTGTAGGCTTAGACCACGACGAGACTCTTTCACTAACCAGTTCAGAGCATCAACGAAGCTAGAAACTTCTTGAGTACGCTCACCACGCTTAATGTAAGCGCCTTCTTCAATCAAGCCATCAAGAGCTTCAGAAAGATCCGCTAGCTTACCAAACTCTTTAGAGTTAATAAGATCGATGCTTAGTAGGTGT
The DNA here is from genome assembly GCF_041471945.1 of Vibrio sp. 10N.261.51.A4. NCBI lineage: Bacteria > Pseudomonadati > Pseudomonadota > Gammaproteobacteria > Vibrionales > Vibrionaceae > Vibrio > Vibrio sp. 10N.261.51.A4. Next base: position 37,174 of record NZ_JBFRPJ010000101.1, on the reverse strand, counting down.
TCATGAGTCACACCATGAGTACGAACCACAATCTTAGGAACGCTTAAGCCTAGCTCTTCGTGTTTTTCAACTTCAAGGCTGTATTGGCTTGCACCTACTTCTTTCGCGTTTAGCTGTTCAACAAGCTGCTTACCCCAAGCTTCAACTGCCGCGTCATCATGACACTGCTCGGCCGTTAGACGAGGAACGTAAATCAGTTCGTGAACCAATGCGCGTGGGTAACGGCGGCTCATACGATCAACAAGCTTGATGCCTGCATTGTATTGCTGAACAAGCTTCTCTAAACCTTCACCTGCAAATGCTGGCGCTTCAGGGTTTACGTGCAGTTCTGCGTTGTCTAAAGCCAAAGATACTTGATACTGGTTCATCGCATCTTCATCTTTAATGTACTGCTCTTGCTTACCTTTCTTCACTTTGTAAAGTGGCGGTTGAGCAATGTAGATGTAGCCACGTTCAATCAGCTCTGGCATTTGACGGTAGAAGAACGTCAGTAGCAGGGTACGGATGTGAGAACCATCGACATCGGCATCGGTCATGATGATGATGTTGTGGTAACGCAGTTTATCTGGGTTGTATTCGTCACGACCAATACCACAACCAAGAGCGGTGATTAGCGTTGCTACTTCTTGAGAAGACAGCATTTTATCGAAACGTGCTTTCTCTACGTTAAGGATTTTACCTTTCAGCGGTAGGATTGCTTGGTTCTTACGGTTACGCCCCTGCTTAGCTGAACCGCCAGCAGAGTCTCCTTCCACAATATATAGTTCAGACAGTGCAGGATCTTTTTCCTGACAGTCAGCAAGCTTACCAGGAAGACCCGCTAAATCTAATGCGCCTTTACGACGAGTCATTTCACGAGCTTTACGCGCTGCATCACGAGCACGTGCTGCATCAATAATTTTAGAACAAACTGTTTTCGCTTCACCTGGGTTCTCAATAAGGAACTCAGACAACTTCTCACCCATTGTAGATTCAACGGCAGACTTCACTTCTGAAGAAACCAGCTTATCTTTAGTTTGGCTTGAGAACTTAGGATCAGGCACTTTAACAGAAACAATCGCCGTCAGACCTTCACGAGCATCATCACCAGAGGTCGCAGTCTTCGCTTTCTTAGAGAAGCCTTCCTTGTCCATGAAGCTGTTCAGAGTACGCGTTAGCGCCGCACGGAAACCTGCTAAGTGAGCACCACCATCGCGTTGAGGGATGTTGTTGGTGAAACAGTAGATGTTTTCTTGGTAGCCGTCATTCCACTGCATCGCAACTTCAACGGTAATACCGTCTTCGCGCTCAGAGTTAAAGTGGAAGATTTTTTGGATGATTGGCGTTTTGTTAGTATTAAGGTGTTCAACAAACGCTTGGATACCGCCTTCGTATTCGAAGTGATCCATTTTGTCTTCTTCGCGCTCGTCAATTAGCTTAATTGATACACCTGAGTTCAAGAATGATAGCTCACGTAGACGCTTAGCTAAAATGTCGTAATGGAACTCGATGTTAGTGAAGGTTTCTTCACTCGGCCAGAAACGAATCTCTGTACCTGTTTTATCCGTGTCACCGATAACCGCTAGTGGCGCTTGAGGCTCACCGTGGCTGTAGGTTTGAGTGTGGATTTTGCCACCGCGGTGGATAGTAAGAGTAACTTGCTTAGAAAGTGCGTTAACTACTGAAACACCAACACCGTGCAGACCACCAGATACCTTGTACGAGTTATCATCGAACTTACCACCAGCGTGAAGAACCGTCATGATTACTTCGGCTGCAGATACGTTTTCTTCTGGGTGCAATTCTGTTGGAATACCACGGCCGTCATCGCTCACAGACACAGAACTATCTTCATGGATAGTTACAATGATGTCATTACAGTGACCAGCTAGCGCTTCATCAATAGAGTTATCTACCACCTCAAAAACCATGTGGTGCAGACCGGTACCATCATCCGTGTCGCCAATGTACATTCCAGGACGCTTACGTACCGCATCCAGACCCTTCAGTACTTTAATACTCGATGAATCGTAATTATCTGACATAGTTACTCTCTGACTAATTATCCTTGCTCTATTTTGCCATGTTCCACATGAAACATCCTGCTATTTTCGTCATGCATATCTGCAATCTGATCAGCGGTAATAGAGCTTACAAAAACTTGAGCCTGGGTCGCCTTTAAACACTCAGCAAGACGTGCTCGGCGTTGGCTATCTAATTCGGAAGCGAAGTCATCTATCAAATAGATGCACTGCTTACCTGTCATTTGAGTGAGGTGTTGCCCTTGTGCTACTCGTAGCGCGCACACCATCAACTTCAATTGACCTCGTGACAAGACATCTTCCACTGGAGTGCCGTTCACTTTTATCTTCAGATCCGCTTTGTTTGGCCCACTAAAGGTGTAACCAAGCTGCTGATCCCTTTCAAAATTCTTTTCTAATATATCGGCGTACGGGGTGTCTTTGTCCCAGCCACGATAGTAGTTAATCTTTATCTCAAACTCAGGAAGGAAGGTCGCACAGATTTCTTCGGCGACTTCTTTGAGCTGATCAACGTAGGTGGCACGCCACTGACTGATGCTTTCTGCTAAACGGGCCAATTCTTGGTCCCAATAGCTCAGCTCTCGATAGTGCGTTGCCGTTTTCAATAAGGCGTTTCGCTGCTTATTGAGGCGCTTTACCCTGCCCCACGCATCATAAAAGCCCGACTCACTGTGGAAGACTCCCCAATCAATGAATGCTCGGCGATGCTTAGGTCCATCGGTTAGTAAATCAAACCCTTCAGGGTGAATCAACTGCAAAGGTAAGACTTGAGCTAACTGAGCCAACTTTTGCCCAGTTTGACCGCTTATTTTAACCTCTGTCGTGCCATCGCGCTGCTTATTAATGCCAATTGGCAGCTCAAATTGATCCGAGGTCATAAAACGGCCATGTACAAACAGCTCACTACACTCGTTTTGTATGATACGACCGGTAAGTGAACTCTTGAATGAGCGACCATGTCCGAGCAGATACACAGCTTCAAGGACACTGGTTTTGCCGCTTCCGTTAGCCCCTATAAGAAAGTTAAAGCCTGATGACGGTTGAATGTCACAGGCTTCAATATTTCTAAACTGCTTAACGATTAAGCGCGATAAAGGCATAACGTCTTCATATTAATCTTCAATCACGACTCGGTAGGTCAACATAGGGCTGCTTATAAGCGAATTGGCATAACAACGTACATCGCGCTGTCATCTTGTGCGTTCTCGATAAGAGCACTCGCATTGGCGTCTGACATTGAGATGCGAACCTGTTCACAACGCAGTGTGTTCAGAACATCCAATACGTAGCTTACGTTGAAGCCAATCTCTAGCGCGTCACCGTCGAAGTTAACATCGAGTACTTCTTCTGCTTCTTCTTGCTCTGGGTTGTTCGCGGTAATGCGCATCTCGCTATCCGCAAGGTTAACGCGAACACCACGGAATTTTTCATTCGATAGAATCGCAGCACGAGAAAATGCTGAACGTAATTCATCACAGCCAGCTTCAAGTGTCTTGGTGGTATTTTGCGGCATTACGCGGCGATAATCAGGGAAACGACCATCAACCAGCTTAGAAGTGAAGACATAGTTGTTCACTTCAGCTCGCACGTTAGAGTTACCAATTTGCAGTGTTACTGGCTGTTCAGGTGCATCCAATAGCTTCACTAACTCTTGAACACCTTTACGAGGAACAATGATCTGCTTCTGAGCAAAATCCGCACCCAGTTGTGCTTGAGATACTGCCATACGGTGACCATCGGTCGCTACGCTGCGCAGGATAGAGCCTTCAATCTCAAACAACATACCGTTGAGGTAGTAACGAACATCTTGGTTCGCCATTGAGAATTGTGTTTTCTCGATAAGACCGCGAAGTTCAGCTTGTGTCACTGACACTTCAACTTCACTGCTCCAGTCTTCAATATTTGGAAAATCTGCCGCAGGTAATGTTGCTAAAGAGAAGCGGCTACGACCAGAGCGAACCTGAATACGGTCACCATCCAATACCACCGTGATCACTGAGTTATCTGGCAATCCACGGCAGATATCTAGGAATTTACGTGAAGGTACGGTAATGCTACCCGCTTCGAAATCACCTTCAAGCGTTACACGGCTGATCAGTTCAACTTCTAGATCCGTCGCTGTCATCGACAACACGTTATCTTCTACTTTAATCAGTAGGTTTCCTAGAATTGGAAGCGTTGGCCTGCCACCGAGTGCGCCAGATACTTGTTGTAATGGCTTAATCAGGTGACTACGTTCAATGGTAAATTTCATATCTTGCTCTTACGGTCTAAATGGCACTGCGTAATAGTACGTGGCCAAGATTCTGCTTATTAAGGTTAAGAATACTGTGTATTAAGAAGAAAGGGTACGAATCAAGTTCGAATAATCTTCTTTAATGTCGTGGCTCTCTTCACGCAGCTGAGCAATCTTACGACAAGCATGCAGTACCGTCGTGTGGTCACGACCACCGAATGCATCGCCAATCTCAGGCAAGCTGTGGTTTGTTAGCTCTTTCGCCAGTGCCATCGCCAATTGACGTGGACGAGCAACAGAACGAGAACGACGCTTAGACAATAGATCAGCGACTTTGATTTTGTAGTACTCGGCAACTGTCTTTTGAATGTTATCAATAGTGACCAGTTTTTCTTGCAGTGCAAGTAGGTCACGCAGTGCTTCACGCACGAAGTCGATCGTGATCGGGCGGCCAGTGAAGTTTGCATTCGCAATAACACGGTTCAATGCGCCTTCCAGTTCACGAACGTTAGAGCGTAGACGCTTGGCAATAAAGAACGCCACTTCATCCGCAAGGTGAATTTGGTGGTCTTCGGCTTTCTTCATCAAGATCGCAACACGTGTCTCAAGCTCTGGTGGCTCAATCGCTACCGTCAAACCCCAGCCGAAACGAGATTTAAGACGATCTTCTACCCCGTTGATCTCTTTTGGATAACGGTCAGACGTTAGGATGATCTGTTGATTGCCTTCAAGCAGCGCGTTAAAGGTATGGAAGAACTCTTCTTGAGAACGCTCTTTATTAGCAAAGAATTGGATGTCATCGATAAGCAATGCATCAACACTACGGTAGTAGCGCTTAAATTCTTCGATCGCGTTGTTTTGCAGAGCCTTTACCATATCCTGAACAAAACGCTCTGAGTGCATGTAAACCACTTTCGCATTCGGCTTATTATCAACAATGGCGTTACCCACCGCATGCAACAAGTGCGTTTTACCTAAACCAGTGCCGCCGTATAGGAACAACGGGTTGTAGGCTGTACCTGGGTTATCAGAAACCTGACGTGCCGCAGCCAAACCGAGTTGGTTCGACTTACCTTCAACAAAGTTATTGAACTTATGTTTTGGGTTCACGTTTGAGCGGTGATTCAAGTCAACCGCGACAGGCTCTTCATCACGCCAGATATTATGGACAGGTTTGCGAGCTTGTAATTGCGCAGGTGCTGATGACTCAGCGGCCACATCAGCTGCAGTGCGAGTCTGAGTTGGTGTCGGTGTCGCAGGCTTTGGTGCAATCACACGCTTGCTTCCCACTTCAAAATGAAGATGTGGGATATCGTTACCGCAATATTCTTGCAGCAGACGGTTAATGCTATTTAGATACTTATCACGAACCCAATCGAGTACGAAACGGTTCGGTGCAAATAGAGTTAGAGTATTGTCATTGAGTTCCGCTTGTAACGGACGAACCCACATACTGAATTCTGTAGCTGGTAACTCTTCTTGAAGCTGTTGCAAACACTGCAACCAAAGCGAAGATGACACGGTGCCCTCACTCTATTTAAAGTAATATGAAATGACCGCTAATTTTACCTGTTGATAAGTCAGATCACCAGCAATTGATCACAGATCCAGTGAATAAGATCCAAGTTATTCACAATAAATTTGTAATTTATCGGTGGATCCACACATCTTGCCCCTAATTTACTCACACAATGATCCACTTATGCCCGGATCCTTGCTAGTTATCCCCAAATCGGGAATTCAATCTGGTTATGGTTAATAACATCTGGTTATTTATTCTAGTGAGCATTTTCCCAGTAACATCCAAACCCATAAATATAAGGAGTTACCAAATGAATAACTGGATTAAGGCTGCAATTGCGGCTATCGCACTCTCTGCTGCTACTGTTCAAGCTGCGACTGAAGTTAAAGTCGGCATGTCTGGTCGCTATTTCCCGTTTACGTTCGTTAAACAAGACCAGCTACAGGGTTTTGAAGTGGATTTATGGGATGAGATCGGTAAGCGTAACGATTACAAGGTTGAATACGTAACGGCAAACTTCTCTGGTCTGTTTGGTCTTCTTGAAACGGGTCGCATCGATACCATTTCAAACCAAATTACAATGACGGATGCACGTAAAGCGAAATACCTATTCGCAGACCCATACGTAGTAGACGGCGCACAAATTACCGTTCGTAAAGGTAATGACAGCATTAAAGGCATCGAAGACCTTGATGGCAAGACGGTTGCGGTAAACCTAGGCTCAAACTTTGAACAACTGCTTCGCAGCTACGACAAAGATGGCAAGATCAATGTAAAAACCTACGATACAGGTATTGAACATGACGTGGCACTGGGTCGTGCCGATGCATTCGTAATGGATCGCCTATCAGCACTAGAGCTTATCAAGAAGACTGGTCTACCATTACAACTAGCAGGTCAGCCATTCGAAACAATTGAAAACGCTTGGCCTTTCGTCGACAACGATAACGGCAAAAAACTGCAAGCAGAAGTAAATGAAGCATTAGCAGCAATGCGCGCAGATGGTACGCTAGAAAGTATCTCTCAGAAATGGTTTGGTGCGGACATTACTCAGAAGTAATTACTCACTTTCTCCATTCAAGGCCCACTGCTTTATACAGCGGTGGGCTTTTTGCTTTTGTGCACTGATTAAAAAACCTGATACAACAGTACTTACATATAGAACAACACTGCCAATAAAAATACGAGATAGATTATGGGATTTGACTTTAATTACATGCTAGAGCTGTTGCCAATACTACTGAAGTATTTAGGCACCACGATGGAGATGGCGACCTGGGGCTTGTTCTTTGCTCTGATCCTGTCTCTGATACTGGCGAATATTCGTGTATTCAAAATCCCAGTGCTCGACCAACTGAGCCAGCTGTACATTAGCTTCTTCCGAGGCACACCACTGTTGGTGCAGCTGTTCCTCCTTTATTACGGCTTACCACAAGTCTTCCCGTGGATGGTTGGGTTGGATGCCTTCAGCGCCGCTGTGATTGGCTTAACCCTGCACTTTGCCGCGTATATGGCAGAAAGTATTCGTGCCGCGATTATCGGTATTGATCGCAGCCAGATGGAAGCCAGCCTTTCGGTCGGTATGACAACCAGCCAAGCGATGCGCCGAGTGATCTTACCGCAAGCAACTCGCGTGGCACTGCCGTCGTTGATGAACTACTTCATCGATATGATCAAGTCGACTTCACTTGCCTTCACCCTAGGTGTCGCCGAAATCATGGCTAAAGCTCAGATGGAGGCTTCTTCAAGTTTCCGCTTCTTCGAGGCTTTCTTAGCAGTCGCACTGATTTACTGGGGCGTGGTGGTTATCCTCACTCGTATTCAAATTTGGGCCGAAGTGAAACTGAATAAGGCGTATGTACGATGATCAAATTACAAAATATCCACAAGCAGTTTGGTGACACCGAAGTTTTGAAAGGGATCGACCTAGAAATCATACAAGGTGAGATAATTGTCATCATAGGTTCAAGTGGTACGGGTAAATCTACCCTACTGCGTTGTGTGAATTTTCTAGAGCAAGCCGATCAAGGCACGATTTCGATTGATGATATCAAGGTTGATACTCAGAAACACACTAAGGCAGAGGTGCTTGCACTGCGTCGTAAGACCGGTTTTGTGTTCCAAAACTATGCACTGTTCGCTCACCAAACCGCGAGACAGAATATTGCTGAAGGTTTAATTACCGTTCGTGGTTGGAAAAAACAGCAAGCCCATGAAAAAGCACAACAAATACTTGATGATATTGGCTTAGGTGACAAAGGTGATAGCTACCCAGCCGCGCTCTCTGGTGGCCAGCAACAACGGGTGGGTATTGGCCGTGCAATGGCACTACAACCCGAGCTTTTACTGTTTGATGAGCCGACTTCAGCGCTCGATCCTGAGTGGGTTGGCGAAGTGCTTAACCTAATGAAAAAACTGGCAAATCAGCATCAAACCATGCTGGTGGTTACCCATGAAATGCAGTTCGCGAGAGAGGTCGCAGACCGAGTGATCTTCATGGCTGACGGTCATATTATCGAGCAGGGATCTCCACAGGATATTTTTGGTAATCCACAGGATCCTAAATTAAAAAAATTCTTAAATAAGGTTGGGATCGACTAAGGATCCTTGTGATTTTAGTTATTCTACGTATAATCCCCCGACCGGAATTTTAGTTAACCCAATCATTGACACTTTTTGTGACAGTGATTACAATTCCGCCTCTTTGTTGAGAGGCGTCGGTTTTCCTTTCTTATATAAAGAAGAGAAAAAATGCCCACGCCGGGTTTAACAAAAACCTAAAACTACTGATCAGTAAGGTAATTACAATGAAACGCACTTTTCAACCTACAGTTCTAAAGCGTAAGCGTACTCACGGTTTCCGTGCTCGCATGGCTACTAAGAACGGTCGCGCAACAATCAATGCACGTCGTGCAAAAGGCCGTAAGCGTCTTTCTAAGTAATCTTTGATTATTTTGAATAAGCTAGCCTTCGGTCGGGAGTTACGCTTGTTAACTCCCGAACATTATCAAAATGTCTTCAAGCAAGCTCATCGAGCTGGCTCCCCTCATTTCACCATCATTGCCCGAAATAACTCTCTTTCAAATCCTCGTCTTGGATTAGCCGTTCCGAAAAAGCAGATTAAAACCGCCGTGGGTCGTAACCGATTCAAGCGTCTTACTCGTGAAAGCTTTCGTAACACTCAACACAAACTTCCTAACAAAGATTTTGTTGTAATCGCTAAGAAGAGCGCGCAAGATTTAAGCAATGAAGAAATGTTCAAGCTACTCGACAAATTATGGCTTCGCCTGTCTCGCCCTTCGCGTGGATAGCGCTAATACCCATCTATTTTTATAGATGGTTTATTAGTCCACTCATCGGCCCACGCTGCCGATTTACTCCAACCTGCTCTTTATATGCGATAGAAGCGTTGAAAGCTCACGGTTTTGTAAAAGGGTGTTGGTTATCAGGCAAACGTCTATTAAAATGCCATCCTTTGAACGAAGGGGGCTTTGACCCCGTTCCACCAGTCCAAAAACAAGACAGAGATAAATAACGATGGATTCTCAACGTAATATCCTGTTAATCGCATTGGCTTTGGTTTCTTTCCTACTGTTCCAACAATGGAACGTAGCTCAGAATCCAGCACCACAAGCGGTTGAGCAGGCACAATCTGGCAGCACCCTACCAGCGCCATCTTATGCAGATGATCTAGACCCGGCTCCTGGTCAAGTTGCTTCTTCTGCTAAAACTATCACAGTAACAACTGATGTACTGACTCTGTCAATTGATACGGTTGGTGGTGATGTCGTTAAAGCAAACCTAAACGATTACTCTGCTGAGTTCGATTCTGAAGATACGTTTGTTCTTCTTAAAAACGAACCAGGTCACCAATTTATCGCACAAAGCGGTCTAGTGGGTCCTCAAGGTATCGATTTAAGCAGCACAAACCGCCCAAGCTACACAGTTTCAGCAGACAGCTTCACGCTTGCTGATGGTCAGGATGAACTACGCATCCCGATGACTTACCAAGCGAACGGCCTTGATTACACGAAAACATTCATCCTTAAGCGTGGCAGCTACGCAATGGATGTTGAATACGATGTAGTCAACAACTCTGGTAACAACGCGACATTCGGCATGTACGCTCACCTGCGTCAGAACGTAATGGATGACGGCGGTAGCCTAACAATGCCAACTTACCGTGGTGGTGCTTACTCTACGGAAGATACGCGTTACAAAAAATACAGCTTCGACGACATGCAAGATCGCAACCTGTCTCTTAACCTAGCAAACGGTCAAGGTTGGGCAGCGATGATTCAGCACTACTTTGCAAGTGCATGGATCCCACGCGACGAAGCAGGCAGCAACCTTTACACTCGTGTAATTGGTAACCTTGGCGACATCGGTGTTCGCATGCCGAACAAAACCATCGCTACTGGCGACGAAGCAAACTTCAAAGCAACGCTTTGGGTTGGTCCTAAACTTCAAGACCAAATGGCTGCTGTTGCACCTAACCTAGACCTAGTAGTTGACTACGGTTGGTTATGGTTCATTGCTAAACCACTTCATACTCTGCTTTCGTTCATTCAAGGCATCGTTGTGAACTGGGGTCTGGCAATCATCTGTCTAACTTTCATCGTTCGTGGTGCTATGTACCCACTAACGAAAGCTCAGTACACGTCTATGGCGAAAATGCGTATGCTTCAGCCTAAGCTGACTGCAATGCGTGAGCGTATCGGCGACGACCGTCAACGCATGAGCCAAGAAATGATGGAACTTTACAAGAAAGAGAAAGTAAACCCACTAGGTGGCTGTTTACCTATCCTTCTGCAAATGCCTATCTTCATTTCGCTATACTGGGCACTAATGGAGTCTGTTGAACTGCGTCACTCACCGTTCTTCGGTTGGATTACTGACCTTTCAGCACAAGACCCATACTACATCTTGCCACTTCTGATGGGTGCTTCAATGTTCCTAATCCAGAAGATGAGCCCGACAACTGTAACGGATCCAATGCAGCAGAAGATCATGACCTTTATGCCGGTTATGTTCACATTCTTCTTCCTGTTCTTCCCTTCAGGTCTGGTTCTATACTGGCTAGTATCGAACATCGTAACTCTGATTCAGCAAACGCTTATCTACCGCGCGCTGGAAAAGAAAGGCTTACATTCTAAGTAAGTTCGATAATAGAAAGAGACAAAGAAAGGCGACCAAAAGGTCGCCTTTTTGTTTTTAGCTGATTACAATTCAGCTAATTGATTAATCGTGAGCGCCCCTTTTTGGCTTTCACATGCTAGCAGGCACAACTATGACTACAGATACGATTGTTGCTCAAGCGACTGCACCCGGCCGTGGCGGCGTCGGTATTATTCGCGTTTCAGGCCCACAAGCAGCCCAAGTTGCGCTTGAAGTTACCGGCAAAGTACTGAAACCACGTTACGCTGAGTACACCCCTTTTAAATCTCACGATGGTTTAGAGCTAGACCAAGGCATCGCGCTTTACTTTCCTAACCCGCACTCGTTTACCGGTGAAGACGTTTTAGAGCTGCAAGGCCACGGTGGTCCTGTGGTAATGGATATGCTCATCAAGCGCATCCTCGCTATTCCTGGGCTACGCGCAGCACGCCCAGGTGAGTTCTCGGAGCGTGCCTTCTTGAACGACAAGATGGATTTAACCCAAGCAGAAGCGATTGCTGACCTCATTGATGCCAGTTCAGAAGAAGCGGCGAAATCAGCTCTGCAATCGTTGCAAGGTGAGTTCTCGAAACGCATTAATACGCTGGTGGACTCTCTGATTCACTTACGCATCTATGTTGAAGCCGCTATCGACTTCCCAGAAGAAGAGATTGATTTCCTTGCTGACGGTAAAGTAAGTGCTGACTTACAAGCTATCATCGACAACCTCGAAGCGGTTCGCCAAGAAGCCAATCAAGGTGCCATCATGCGTGAAGGTATGAAGGTGGTGATTGCAGGTCGTCCTAATGCCGGTAAGTCGAGCTTACTGAATGCATTATCGGGTAAAGACTCCGCGATTGTGACTGATATTGCAGGTACAACCCGTGATGTACTTCGTGAACATATCCATATTGATGGTATGCCACTGCACATTATTGATACCGCAGGCCTGCGTGAAGCCTCGGATGAAGTCGAAAAAATCGGTATTGAACGCGCTTGGGAAGAAATTGCTCAAGCCGATCGCGTTTTATTTATGGTCGATGGCACCACTACCGATGCAACCGACCCGAAAGATATCTGGCCAGATTTCGTTGATCGTCTGCCGAATAACATCGGAATGACCGTGATTCGTAACAAAGCCGATCAAACCGGTGAAGATCTCGGGATTTGCCATGTTAATGATCCAACTCTGATTCGACTATCAGCAAAGACGGGACAAGGCGTTGATGCACTACGTAATCACTTAAAAGATTGCATGGGCTTTGCTGGTGGCAATGAAGGTGGCTTCATGGCACGTCGTCGCCACTTAGATGCCCTAGAACGCGCATCTGAGCATCTAGATATTGGCCAGCAACAGCTCGAAGGCTATATGGCAGGGGAAATCTTGGCAGAAGAACTGCGTATAACGCAGCAACACCTTAACGAGATTACTGGTGAATTCAGTTCCGATGACCTACTCGGCCGTATCTTCACCTCTTTCTGTATTGGTAAATAACCTTTAAAGGCCGGCTCATGCTGGCCTTTTTCTTTAGTAAGGACAGCTTAATGATCCACATTATTACAGGCAGCACCTTAGGTGGTGCAGAGTACGTTGGCGATCACCTTAATGATCTTCTTGAAGAGCAAGGCCACGAGATCACCCTTCATAATCAGCCTGAATTCGATGATATTCCCCAACAAGGCTTTTGGTTGCTGGTGACTTCAACTCATGGTGCGGGTGAATTTCCAGATAATATTAAGCCGTTTATCGACGCATTGACCCAGCAATCTCCAGATTTAAGCCCGGTTCGCTTTGCTGTCGTGGCGCTTGGTGATTCGAGTTACGATACCTTCTGTTTGGCGGGAAAATCAGTCCACAGCCAGATGAAAGAGCTCGGTGCTCAGCCTATTTCTGACTGTTTTACCATCGATGTATTGGAAACTCCGGTACCAGAAGACGCAGCAGAAGCTTGGTTCAACGATCATAGCGACCAGTTTTAACCTCTCTCCTCTCTCAAAAAGCGGCTTATGCCGCTTTTTTTGTCTCTGAACATCGTGATTGTGAATAACTTTTTTTCAAAAACATCGAAAATTAGCGATCTATTTTCAATTTCTGCTGTGGATAAGATCATACATATACGGTGATTAACCTATAGTTATCCAAATAACAAGTTTTAGGCTAATTTCCTCCTGTGAATAAGTAGCCATTTTGATCCCAGCTAATCCTCATCCTGATCAAAGTTAGATCACATCATTTGATCCAAAAAAGATCCATGATCTCGTTGATCATTTCCGACTTATCCACAGATACCCTCGATCCTAATAATAGATCTAATAAAAGATCTCCTTAAAGATCTTATCTATATTAATTAAAAACAGCTTTTTCGAAAAATCCCAAAAACGTTTTCTCAGGCTATGAAAACAGGTAGAATATCGCTCCTTTTTATCAATCTAGAAAACGTTTGAATACCTGAGGTCGGTTCATGCTTTATCACGAAAAATTTGACGTCATCGTTGTTGGTGGTGGCCATGCAGGAACGGAAGCCGCACTCGCATCTGCACGTACTGGTCAAAGTACGTTATTACTTACTCATAATATCGATACACTAGGACAAATGTCTTGTAACCCAGCCATTGGCGGGATCGGTAAGGGCCACTTGGTAAAAGAGGTCGATGCAATGGGTGGATTAATGGCGCAAGCTATTGATCATGCAGGTATTCAGTTCAGAACATTGAACGCATCAAAAGGCCCTGCGGTTCGTGCTACTCGTGCACAAGCTGACCGCGCACTGTACAAAGCCTTTGTTCGTAACGTTCTTGAAAACACGCCAAACCTGACTTTGTTCCAACAGTCGGTTGATGACTTGATCGTTGAACAGGATCAAGTGGTAGGTGTGGTAACGCAGATGGGCCTTAAGTTCCGCGCAAGCGCTGTGGTTCTGACTGTGGGCACATTCCTAGGCGGCAAGATCCATATTGGTATGGAAAGTTCTTCAGGTGGCCGTGCTGGTGATCCACCATCGATCGCACTGGCTGACCGTCTTCGTGATCTTCCATTCCGAGTTGATCGCCTGAAAACAGGTACTCCTCCTCGTATCGATGCGCGTAGCGTTGATTTTTCTGAGCTTGAGGTTCAGCACGGTGATAACCCGACGCCTGTTTTCTCGTTCATGGGCAGCCGAGCTCAACAACCTCGTCAAATTCCATGTTACATCACGCATACCAATGAAAATACGCATGACGTAATTCGTGCCAACCTTGATCGCAGCCCTATGTACGCGGGTGTGATTGAAGGCATTGGCCCTCGTTACTGCCCTTCGATTGAAGACAAAGTAATGCGTTTTGCTGACAAGAACAGTCACCAAATTTTTATTGAGCCAGAAGGTCTAACGACTCACGAGCTATACCCGAATGGTATCTCTACCAGTCTGCCGTTTGATGTACAGGTTCAAATTGTTCGTTCGATGAAGGGCTTTGAAAATGCTCATATCGTTCGCCCTGGCTATGCGATTGAGTACGATTTCTTTGATCCTCGCGACCTTAAGCTGACTTACGAAACTAAGTTTATCAAAGGTCTATTCTTTGCGGGTCAAATCAACGGTACCACTGGCTATGAAGAAGCGGCTGCACAAGGCTTGATGGCCGGTCTGAATGCAAGTTTGTTTACTCAAGGCAAAGAAGGCTGGAGTCCACGTCGTGACCAAGCTTACATGGGCGTGCTTATCGACGACCTATCTACCATGGGTACCAAAGAACCTTACCGCATGTTTACGTCTCGCGCGGAATACCGTCTGCTGCTTCGTGAAGACAACGCCGATATCCGCTTGACTGAAAAGTCGCGTGAACTTGGCCTTGTTGATGACGCTCGTTGGGCTCGTTTCAACGAGAAGATGGAAAACATGGAGAAGGAGCGTCAACGTCTGAAAGAGACTTGGATTAATCCAAAATCTGAAGATATTGATCAACTGAACCAAATTCTGAAAACACCAATGTCTCGTGAAGCGAGCGGTGAAGATCTTCTTCGTCGCCCTGAAATGACTTATTCACAGTTAACCGCATTGGATCGTTTTGGTCCTGCACTGGAAGATCAACAAGCGTCTGAGCAAGTTGAGATCCAAGTGAAGTACGATGGTTACATTCAGCGTCAACAAGACGAAATTGAAAAATCACTGCGTCATGAAAACACCAAACTGCCTGCTGATATCGATTACAGCAAGGTAAAAGGACTTTCTAACGAAGTGGTTCTTAAACTAACGACAGCTAAGCCTGACTCAATTGGTATTGCTTCGCGAATTTCAGGTATCACACCTGCAGCAATCTCAATTCTGTTGGTTTACTTGAAAAAACACGGCCTGTTGAAAAAAGGTGAGGAAGCATAATGAGCGCATTACGCGAAAAACTGGATCACCTTATTGGCCAGACTGAACTTGAAGTATCTGAAAAACAACGTGGCCAGTTGGTTGGCTACGTTGAGTTACTGAACAAGTGGAACAAAGCTTATAACCTAACATCAGTTCGTGACCCACAAGAAATGATGGTGAAACATATCTTAGATAGCATCATTGTTAGCACTCACTTACAAGGTAAGCGCTTTATCGATGTGGGTACGGGACCTGGTCTTCCTGGGATTCCGCTCTCAATCATGAATCCAGACTGCGAGTTTTACTTGCTAGACAGCCTAGGTAAGCGTATTCGTTTTATCAAACAGGTGATTCATGAGCTGGGTATCGACAACGTGGTACCGGTTCAAAGTCGCGTTGAAGAATTTCAACCAGAAGAAAAGTTTGATGCAGTGCTCAGTCGTGCATTTGCGTCAATGACAGACATGGTAGAGTGGTGTCACCATTTACCTAAAGAGCAATCCGGTGTATTTTTGGCTCTTAAGGGACAACATCCTAGAGACGAAATCGACCTGTTACCTGAATGGTGTTCAGTGACAGACATTAAAGCTTTGCAAGTGCCAGAGCTTGATGGAGAGCGTCATCTAGTTACTTTATCGCGTCAGGGATAATCAGCGAGGCCATAGTGGGTAGAATCGTAGCAATTGCCAACCAGAAGGGTGGCGTAGGAAAAACAACAACTTGCATTAATTTAGCAGCATCAATGGCGGCAACAAAACGCAAGATATTGGTTGTTGACCTCGATCCTCAAGGTAATGCCACTATGGCGAGCGGTGTCGACAAGTATCAAGTTGAAGCAACAGCTTACGATTTGTTGGTTGAAGACACCCCATTTGATGAGGTGGTTTGCCGGAGTACATCTGGCAATTATGACCTCATCGCCGCGAACGGTGATGTTACTGCGGCAGAAATCAAGCTGATGGAAGTGTTTGCTCGTGAAGTTCGTTTAAAAAATGCACTCGAACCCATTCGCAATAACTATGATTTCATCTTTATTGATTGTCCGCCCTCATTAAACCTTCTTACAATCAACGCGATGGCTGCGGCCGACTCCGTATTGGTTCCTATGCAATGTGAATACTTTGCTTTGGAAGGTTTGACTGCATTGATGGATACCATCAGTAAGCTAGCGGCTGTTGTAAACGAGAACCTGAAGATCGAAGGTCTTCTGCGTACTATGTACGATCCTCGCAACCGCTTATCGAACGAAGTATCTGATCAACTCAAAAAACACTTTGGTAGCAAAGTCTACCGAACTGTGATCCCTAGAAATGTGCGTCTGGCAGAAGCCCCGAGTCACGGCAAGCCAGCAATGTACTACGACAAATATTCCGCAGGAGCTAAGGCTTACCTTGCTCTTGCTGGCGAAATGTTGCGTCGTGAAGAAGTCCCAGTATAGGTCCAACCAAAGGAATTCGCTCAATGTCTAAGCGTGGTTTAGGAAAAGGGCTAGATGCATTGCTTGCAACTAGCTCATTGGCTCGTGAAAAACAGCAAGTTGCTTCTCATAGTCAGGCGTTGTCGGCTGATGGTGAGCTTATTGAACTGGCTGTTGGTTGCTTGAAGCCTGGTGTATATCAACCGCGTAAGGATATTGCGCCTGAAGCGCTAGAAGAGCTGGCAGCATCAATTCAATCTCAAGGCATTATCCAACCGATCGTAGTTCGCCCATTGGCGCACGACCAGTTCGAGATTATTGCTGGTGAACGTCGTTGGAGAGCGGCTCGTCAAGCTGGCCTTAAACAAGTGCCATGTTTGGTCAAGAGAGTCGAAGACAAAGCCGCTATCGCGATGGCGTTGATTGAGAATATTCAGCGTGAAGATCTGAATGTTATCGAAGAAGCACAAGCGCTAGAGCGACTACAGAACGAATTTGAGCTGACACACCAACAAGTCGCTGATGTAATCGGTAAATCGAGAGCTACGGTGAGTAACTTATTACGTCTAAATCAGCTCGAAAATGAAGTAAAAGGTTTAGTTTCCAATAAACAACTGGAAATGGGGCATGCTCGAGCACTGCTTGCGCTTGAAGGTGATACCCAGGTTGAAGCAGCAAACACTGCGGCAACCAAAAAAATGACCGTGCGTCAAACTGAGCAACTTGTCAAAAAGTGCTTAAAACCAGACGTTGAAGGTGAATCGAAGCCTGAAGACACAGAAGCTATCGAACTTTCACGAAGACTCACGGAAAAATTGCAAGCAAACGTTTCAGTTACTCGTTCTGTTAGCGGTAAGTCAAAAGTGACAATTACTCTTGATGAGCCTCACAAATTAGAGCAACTTATTGCTAAACTAGAGTACTAAATGAGATAATTGATTTAGGTCAATTATGTAATAAACAAGTAATTTCGTACAAAAGTTGTAGGTTTGTATGCAAAAATGTAAATGATTGCTGCATTGTTATTGCAATCAATTTGGCTGAACGTATAATTTTCGCCAATTTCTCAGCACGCTTTTAAGCGAGTAGTAAAGAAGGCTTAAAAGAGGAACGAATACATGGTAGCGGCGTTAGCAAGACCAGGACGAGTGCTTGCAAAGCAAATGTTATTGATCGAGCTTAGCGCGGTTATATTAGTGGCGATAGGGTTAGGTTTAGCTGTTAATCCTGATTGGGGTTTTGCTGCATTAATCGGTGGCGGTATTTTTGTCATCGCAAATGCAGTTTTTTGTGTGTGTGCTTTCCTATTTAGTGGAGCTCGCGCAACTAAGTTAGTTGCGGCGTCGTTCTATGCAGGCGAAGCGCTAAAAATCCTTATCACAGTTCTACTATTCTCTATTGTCTACATGTATATGCAGGTGGAATTAGTTCCCCTCAAACTGACCTATTTACTGGTTCTAGGTATTAATATCTTTGCGCCAGTGCTTTTCATTAACAATAAAAAATAGGATGAGTTATGGCTGCGCCAACAGCATCCGGATACATTGAGCACCACTTACAAAACCTTTCTTTAGCTAAGTTTGGTCTTGTAGAGGAGACAAGTTTCTGGAACGTACATATAGACAGTCTGTTTTTTTCGGTGTTGACAGGGATGTTATTCCTTTGGGTTTTTCGCTCAGTCGCTAAGAAAGCAACAGTAGGTGTACCTGGTAAGCTTCAGTGTTTTGTTGAAATGGTAGTTGAATTCGTTGATGGCAACGTTAAAGACACTTTCCATGGCCGCAACCCTCTGATTGCTCCATTAGCACTGACTATATTCTGCTGGATTATTTTAATGAACTTGATGGACTTAGTGCCTATCGATTTCTTACCATATCCTGCGGAGCATTGGCTAGGTATCCCTTATTTGAAAGTGGTTCCTTCAGCTGATGTTAATATAACCATGTCAATGGCCTTAGGTGTTTTTGCTCTGATGATCTACTACAGCATCAAAGTAAAAGGCTTAGGTGGATTCGCCAAAGAACTTGCTTTACATCCATTTAATCACCCAATCATGATCCCGTTTAACCTACTGATTGAAGTGGTATCGCTACTCGCGAAGCCTCTATCACTTGGTATGCGTCTATTCGGTAACATGTTCGCAGGTGAGGTTGTATTCATTCTTTGTGCGGCAATGCTACCGTGGTATTTACAATGGGTAGGCTCTCTACCTTGGGCTATCTTCCATATCTTGGTTATTTTGATTCAAGCATTTGTTTTCATGATGTTAACAATTGTTTATTTATCAATGGCCCATGAAGATGGCGATCACTAAAAATTTTTAAGTTTTATTCTAACTATTAATGTTAATCGGAGAACGTAAATGGAAACTGTACTAAGTTTTTCAGCAATCGCTGTTGCTATTATTGTTGGTCTTTGTGCCGTAGGTACTGCAATTGGTTTTGCTATTCTTGGTGGTAAATTCCTAGAAGGCGCTGCGCGTCAACCTGAAATGGCTCCAATGCTACAAGTTAAGATGTTCATCATCGCTGGTCTACTGGATGCTGTTCCAATGATCGGTATCGTAATCGCACTACTATTCACGTTTGCTAACCCATTTGTTGGTCAACTAGCAGGCTAATTAACTGTTAATTAGTTAATTAAATTTTTGTAGTTGATTCTTAACGAGGGGTAGCTGTTGTGAATATGAACGCAACTCTGTTAGGTCAAGCAATTGCTTTTTCTATGTTTGTTTGGTTCTGCATGAAATATGTATGGCCACCAATCATGCAAGCAATTGAAGAGCGTCAGAAAAAAATTGCTGACGGTCTAGTAGCCGCTGAACGCGCTGCTAAAAACTTGGATCTAGCACAAGCCAACGCTTCTGACCAATTGAAAGAAGCGAAGCGCACCGCAACTGAGGTTATTGAACAGGCAAATAAACGCAAGGCTCAAATTATTGATGAAGCTCGCGAAGAGGCTCAGGCAGAACGCCAGAAAATCTTAGCGCAAGCGGAAGCCGAAATTGAAGCTGAGCGCACACGTGCCCGTGATGACCTGCGCAAACAAGTCGCAACTCTGGCAATTGCTGGTGCTGAGAAAATCCTTGAGCGTACAATCGATAAAGATGTACACGATGATCTTCTTAACAACATTACTGCAAAACTTTAAAGCAAGGGGCTGTATATGTCTGATTTGACTACAATCGCACGCCCCTATGCTAAAGCAGCGTTTGACTTTGCGGTAGAGAAAGGTGAGCTAGACCAATGGGGTCAGATGCTTACTTTTGCTGCCGAAGTGGCACAAAATGATGATGTTCACAATTTCTTAAGCAGCTCTCAAACTGCTGAAAAATTAGCTGAAGTATTCATTGTAATTTGTGGCGAACAATTTGATGAATTCGGCCAGAACTTGATAAAAGTAATGGCAGAGAATGGCCGCTTAATGGCTTTTCCTGATGTTTGCAAAGAGTTCTTATTGCTCAAACAAGAGCACGAGAAAGAGATCGACGTTGAAGTCACTTCAGCGGTTGAACTTTCTAAAGAACAACGCGCAGAGATCAGCAGCAAATTGGAACAGCGCTTAGCGCGCAAAGTTCAGCTGAATTGCAGTATAGATGAGACTCTACTTAGTGGAGTTATTATTCGAGCCGGAGACCTAGTCATCGATAACTCAGCGCGCAGTCGTTTAGACCGCCTGAGCGATGCATTGCAGTCTTAATGGGGATTGGAGCATGCAACTTAATTCCACTGAAATTAGCGATCTAATTAAACAACGTATTGAATCTTTCGACGTTGTTAGTGAAGCTCGCAATGAAGGTACTATCGTTTCGGTAAGCGATGGCATCCTTAGCATTCACGGCCTAGCGGACGTGATGCAAGGTGAAATGATTGAACTACCGGGTGGCCGTTACGCGCTAGCACTTAACTTGAACCGTGATTCGGTTGGTGCTGTTGTAATGGGCCCATATGCTGACCTACAGGAAGGCATGAAAGTTACAGGTACGGGTCGTATTCTCGAAGTACCAGTAGGTCCTGAAATGCTTGGTCGTGTGGTAAACACGCTAGGTGAGCCAATTGATGGTAAAGGTCCTATTGATGCGAAATTGACTTCGCCTGTAGAAATTATCGCACCAGGTGTAATCGACCGTAAATCGGTAGATCAACCTGTTCAAACTGGTTACAAGTCAGTTGACTCAATGATCCCTATCGGTCGTGGTCAGCGTGAACTTATTATCGGTGACCGTCAGACTGGTAAAACAGCGATGGCGATCGATGCGATTATTAACCAAAAAAATTCTGGTATTTTCTCTATCTACGTTGCAATCGGCCAAAAAGCGTCGACTATCGCTAACGTAGTTCGCAAACTAGAAGAGCACGGCGCACTAGCAAACACTGTTGTTGTTGTTGCATCGGCTTCTGAATCTGCAGCGCTGCAATACCTTGCACCGTATGCTGGTTGTGCGATGGGTGAATACTTCCGTGATCGCGGTGAAGATGCACTGATTGTTTATGATGATCTATCTAAGCAAGCTGTCGCTTACCGTCAGATCTCACTACTGCTTAAGCGTCCACCAGGTCGTGAAGCGTTCCCTGGTGATGTTTTCTACCTTCACTCTCGTCTACTAGAGCGTGCTGCTCGTGTAAGCGAACACTACGTAGAAGAATTCACTAAAGGCGAAGTGAAAGGCAAGACGGGTTCTTTAACTGCTCTTCCTATCATCGAAACGCAAGCTGGTGACGTATCTGCATTCGTACCGACGAACGTAATCTCGATTACCGATGGTCAGATCTTCCTACAAACTGAGCTATTCAACGCGGGCGTACGTCCAGCTGTTGACCCTGGTATCTCAGTTTCTCGTGTAGGTGGTTCGGCGCAGACTAAAATCATCAAGAAGCTATCTGGCGGTATCCGTACTGCTCTAGCTCAATACCGTGAACTTGCAGCATTTGCTCAGTTCTCTTCGGATCTTGATGAAGCGACTAAGAAGCAGCTAGACCATGGTCAAAAAGTTACAGAACTGATGAAGCAGAAGCAATACGCTCCTATGTCTGTATTTGACCAAGCTCTAGTAATCTTCGCTGCAGAGCGTGGATACCTTCAAGACGTTGAACTTTCTAAAGTTCTAGACTTTGAAGCTGCTTTACTGTCGTTTGCTCGTGGTCAATATGCCGATCTAGCAACACAGATCGACACAACGGGTGCTTTCAATAAAGAAATCGAAGCTGAGCTGAAGAAGCTTGTTGACGATTTCAAGGCAACCCAGACCTGGTAATTGGTAGGTGGTCTTAGGGCCACCTCATACCATTAACGGAGAGTAACGATGGCCGGCGCAAAAGAGATACGTAATAAAATCGGTAGTGTTAAAAGCACACAGAAGATTACGAAAGCAATGGAAATGGTAGCAGCTTCAAAAATGCGTCGTTCTCAAGACGCAATGGAAGCTACTCGTCCATATGCAGAAACAATGCGTAAAGTGATCGGTCATTTGGCTAATGGTAGCCTCGAGTATAAGCATCCTTATCTTGAGGAACGTGAAGCCAAACGTGTTGGTTACATCATCGTTTCTACAGACCGTGGTCTTTGTGGTGGTTTGAACATTAACTTGTTCAAAAAAGCCATGAACGACATGAAAGATTGGTCTGAGAAAGGTGCTGACGTTGAACTTGCAATTGTAGGTTCAAAAGCGACAGCATTTTTCAACAACAGCGGCGCGAAAGTAGCAGCTCAAGTTTCTGGTCTGGGCGATCGCCCAAGCCTTGAAGACTTGATTGGCTCTGTAAGCGTTATGCTGAAGAAATATGATGAAGGCGAATTGGATCGCCTGTTCGTAGTGTTCAACAAGTTTGAAAACACTATGGTACAAGAACCAACGATCGATCAATTACTTCCTTTGCCTAAATCAGACAGCGAAGACATGAAACGCGATCATGCTTGGGACTACATTTATGAGCCTGAGCCAAAACCACTACTAGATGCACTACTGGTTCGCTACGTCGAATCTCAAGTATATCAAGGTGTGGTCGAGAACCTTGCTTGTGAGCAAGCGGCTCGAATGATTGCTATGAAATCAGCAACAGATAACGCTGGTGACATTATTGATGACTTAGAACTTGTGTACAACAAAGCGCGTCAAGCGGCAATTACACAAGAACTTTCTGAGATCGTTTCAGGCGCAGCTGCGGTTTAAGCTTAGGTAAAACTAAATAGTTAGAGGATTAACGATGGCTACAGGTAAGATCGTACAGATCATCGGTGCGGTAGTCGACGTAGAGTTCCCACAGGGTGAAGTACCTCGTGTATACGACGCTCTGAATGTTAATGAAGTACAAGAACGTCTAGTTCTTGAAGTTCAGCAACAACTTGGCGGTGGCGTAGTTCGCGCAATCGTAATGGGTAGCTCTGATGGTTTACGTCGTGGTTTGACAGTTGAAAATACTGGCGCTCCAATCTCAGTACCAGTAGGTACTAAGACATTGGGTCGTATCATGAATGTCCTAGGTGACGCGATTGATGAGTGTGGCGAGATTGGTGCTGAAGAGCATTACGCCATTCACCGTGAAGCTCCAAGCTACGAAGAGCAGTCTAACGAGACAGCTCTTCTAGAAACTGGTGTTAAAGTAATCGACTTGATTTGTCCATTCGCTAAGGGTGGTAAAATCGGTCTATTCGGTGGTGCTGGTGTAGGTAAGACCGTTAACATGATGGAACTTATCAACAACATCGCACTTCAACACTCAGGCCTATCTGTATTTGCAGGTGTAGGTGAGCGTACTCGTGAAGGTAACGATTTCTACTTTGAGATGCAGGAAGCAGGTGTTGTAAACATCGAAAAACCTGAAGAATCAAAAGTAGCGATGGTTTACGGTCAGATGAACGAGCCACCAGGTAACCGTCTACGTGTTGCCCTGACTGGCCTAACAATGGCAGAGCGCTTCCGTGACGAAGGTCGTGACGTTCTACTGTTCGTTGATAACATCTACCGTTACACACTAGCAGGTACTGAAGTATCAGCACTTCTAGGTCGTATGCCTTCTGCGGTAGGTTACCAACCTACACTGGCTGAAGAAATGGGTGTTCTACAAGAGCGTATCACGTCAACTAAAGCGGGTTCTATCACGTCTGTACAGGCGGTATACGTACCTGCGGATGACTTGACTGACCCGTCTCCAGCAACAACGTTCGCTCACTTGGATGCAACGGTTGTACTTAACCGTAACATCGCATCTATGGGTCTATACCCTGCGATCGACCCGCTAGATTCTACTTCACGTCAACTGGATCCATTGGTAGTTGGACAAGAGCACTACGACATCGCTCGTGGCGTTCAGTCTACTCTTCAGCGCTATAAAGAGCTGAAAGATATCATTGCTATCCTAGGTATGGACGAGCTATCTGAAGAAGATAAGCAAGTTGTATCTCGTGCTCGTAAGATTGAGAAGTTCCTAACTCAGCCTTACCACGTAGCGGAAGTATTTACAGGTGACCCAGGCATTTACGTACCTCTTAAAGAGACTCTACGTGGCTTCCAAGGTCTTCTATCTGGTGAATACGATGACATTCCAGAGCAAGCGTTCATGTACTGTGGTGCAATTGACGAAGCTATCGAGAATGCTAAGAAGCTATAAGGCTAACTAGGAGG
The DNA here is from genome assembly GCF_041471945.1 of Vibrio sp. 10N.261.51.A4. Classification (NCBI taxonomy): domain Bacteria; kingdom Pseudomonadati; phylum Pseudomonadota; class Gammaproteobacteria; order Vibrionales; family Vibrionaceae; genus Vibrio; species Vibrio sp. 10N.261.51.A4. The sequence continues at coordinate 12,860 of NZ_JBFRPJ010000101.1, read as the reverse complement.
CGATATGGCAGCAATAACCTTTCACCTAGACGTTGTAAGTGCAGAGAAACAAATTTTCTCAGGCCTTGTTGAGACGTTTCAGGTGACCGGTAGTGAGGGTGAACTTGGTATTTTCCATGGTCACTGTCCACTGCTGACCGCTATCAAGCCTGGCATGGTGCGTATTGTTAAGCAGCACGGCCACGAAGAAATCATTTATGTTTCTGGTGGTATGGTAGAAGTTCAGCCTGGTACAGCAACTGTACTGGCTGATACAGCTATCCGTGGTGAAGAGCTAGACGCAGCAAAGGCGGAAGAAGCTAAGCGCAAGGCTGTGGAGAATATCCAAAATCAGCATGGCGACATAGACTTCGCACAAGCGGCCGGTGAACTGGCTAAAGCCATTGCTCAGTTACGAGTTATCGAACTGACAAAACAGCGTCGTTAATCTTTTTAAGATTACAGACTCTGAGATAAAGGCGACCTAAGGGTCGCCTTTTTGCATTTTTAGATTCTCAAAAATGCTTCTTTTACGTATCACTACTGGTTAAATGGTTATTGCGATTTAATTTTTTGCCCAAAAACGGTTACAATATCGGCTTAATAAAAATAACGTTGGATAGGTTTACAATGAAGTTTAGCGCGGTAATTCTCGCGGCGGGCAAAGGCACTCGCATGTATTCAAACACACCAAAGGTTCTGCACACACTTGCGGGTAAGCCAATGGTGAAGCATGTTATCGATACATGTAATGGTTTAGGCGCTCAAAACATCAACCTGGTTTACGGCCACGGTGGTGATCAGATGAAGGCTACTCTAGCTGAAGAATCTGTAAACTGGGCACTGCAAGCTGAGCAGCTGGGTACGGGTCACGCTGTGGATCAAGCATCTGCACATTTCGCTGATGATGAAAAAGTATTGGTGCTATACGGTGATGTTCCACTGATCTCACCTGAAACCATTGAAAACCTATTAGACGCTCAACCAAACGGTGGCATCGCGCTACTTACTGTCGTGTTAGACAACCCGATGGGCTACGGACGTATTATTCGTCGTAATGGCCCTGTTGTGGCTATCGTTGAACAGAAAGATGCAACGGATGAGCAGAAGCTTATCAAAGAGATCAATACCGGCGTTATGGTGGCGACTGGTGGCGATCTGAAGCGCTGGTTGTCAGGTCTAAGCAACGACAACGCACAGGGTGAATATTACCTGACTGACGTTATCGCTGCGGCTCACGACGAAGGTCGTGCAGTTGAAGCGGTACACCCAGTAAGCCCAATTGAAGTGGAAGGCGTTAACGATCGTTCGCAACTGGCTCGCCTAGAGCGCGCTTACCAAGCTACGCAAGCCGATAAGCTATTGAAGCAAGGCGTGATGCTACGCGACCCAAGCCGCTTTGATCTGCGTGGTGAACTGCAGTGCGGTATGGACGTTGAGATTGATACTAACGTTATCATCGAAGGCAGCGTAAGCATTGGCGATAACGTGGTTATCGGCACTGGCTGCGTGCTGAAAGACTGTGAGATCGATGACAACACAGTTATTCGTCCATACAGCGTAATCGAAGGAGCGACTGTTGGTGAAGACTGTACGGTTGGTCCATTTACTCGCCTACGCCCTGGTGCAGACATGCGTAACGATTCGCACGTCGGTAACTTTGTTGAAGTGAAGAACACTCGCCTTGGCGAAGGCTCTAAAGCCAACCACCTGACTTATCTTGGGGATGCTGAAATTGGTCAGCGCGTAAACGTGGGTGCGGGTGCAATTACTTGTAACTACGATGGGGCGAATAAGTTTAAGACCATTATTGGTGATGACGTATTCGTTGGTTCAGACAGCCAATTAATCGCGCCTGTTACGATTGGTAATGGTGCTACCGTTGGAGCTGGCTCTACCGTAACACGCGATGTTTCTGAAAATGAGCTGGTTATCAGCCGTGCGAAAGAACGTAAGATTGCTGACTGGCAGCGTCCGACTAAGAAAAAGTAGTCTCTTAATAAATAAGATGATTTAAATGAAAGTCAGTAGTACCGCTACTGGCTTTTTCTTATTTATCTAGATATAAAAAAAGAGCGAGTAATCTCGCTCTTTTTTGTTTTCGTTAACTTAGAAACTAGTCTTGTTTCTCGTCAGCGACTACTCGAGAGTTGTCAGGTGTCGCGAAGTGTTCAGAAAGCTCTTTGTTCGAAACAATATAGCCAACCCACAACGCACCCAAACAGATCACAACGGCAATACCCGTCGCGCTTAGTGCTTGGCTAGCCATTGCCGCGACCAATGCACTTGATAGGCCACTGATACTGATTTGCAGGCTGTTTTGTAGACCAGCAGCTGTTGCTGGGCTTTGTTTAGCGCTTGATAGAGCACGGTTTACTACGATTGGGTAAAGTGCGCCGTTTGCGACAGCAATCAAACAGAAAGGCGCAAGTAGAGGCCAGATTGACGTCAGTTCCCACTGTGATGCGATAAAGATAAGCATCGCCGCTACACTGAACAAACCGATAAGGTTTCTTAGTACAACGCCATCGCCATATTTCTTCACTGCTTGCTTACCGAAGTAACCACCCGCCATGAACGCGATTGTTTGTGGGATAAAGCTCAAACCGATGTCTTTTGCTTCATAACCTAGTTGAGCCATGATCTCTGGCATACCCGTTAGGTAAGCGAAGAACGCTGCAGATGCTGAAGCAAACATTAAGACATTACCCATGTAAGGCTTTGATTTAAGCAACATCTTGATGTCTGTCTTAATCGATGTCTGTTTTACTTCAGGCGCTTCTTTTGGTTGAGCCATTGTTGTCGCCACTAGCAGTGCACCCATCAAGGTTAATGTGATGAAGATGCTGTGCCAGCCAAAGCTATCCGCCAGTAACACACCTAGCTGAGGTGCTAATGCAGGAGATAGCGCAACCAAAGGCATGATGGTTGCAAAAATTTGTTGGCTACTGCTTTGTGAGTAACGCTTGATAACCATTGCTTGCCAGATTACCGCAGGAGCACATACGCCGATCGCTTGAATGAAGCGCAGTGTCAGTAGATGCCATACCTCGGTGCTGAATGCTAAGCCGAATGAAGCTGCAGTAAAGATAACAAGACCAACCGCCAGCGTATTACGGTGACCATACTTGTCACTCGCCAGACCCCAAAGAAGCTGACCCATTGCCATACCGCCAAGGAATACCGTTAAAGACAGGGCAATCTGCTCTGGGCCGGTTGCGAAATCAACTTCCATTGCCTTAAATGCAGGAAGGTACATATCGGTCGCAATAAAGCCAAGCATTGAAAGAACTGCAAGGTAGACCAATTGAAATTTAGAAATATTCATAAGATGCCATTAAGCTAAAGGTAATGATGTTTTTATCATCAAAAAAATTGTTTGATATACAGAAGTGAAGGCCCCTGTTTATTTATGCTGACATTCTATTTTTCAGACCTGATAAAATAAAACGCTAAAATATGTGGTTATCAATCAAAAAATTTGAAGGCTTATGTTCTCTAAATCCTCTTTAGAAATGCTCGATACGGTAGCGCGCTTGGGCAGTTTTACCGCGGCGGCTGAGCAGTTGCACAAAGTGCCCTCGGCGATCAGTTATGGTGTCAGACAGGTCGAACAAGAACTGGATGTGCTGCTTTTCAGGCGTTTACCGAGAAAGGTTGAGCTCACTCCGGCAGGTGAACTGTTCATTGAAGAGGCGCGTGCACTACTGAGGCAAATGGAAGAGGTCAGTGCCCAGACTCGTCGAGCAGCTCGAGGTTGGAAGAAAACCTTGCGTCTGACGCTCGATAATGTGGTGAAGCTCGACAAGATGAAGCCGATGATTGAAGAGTTCTATCAAACCTTTGAGTTTGCCGAACTTCAGATCAACATGGAGGTATTCAACGGCTCATGGGAAGCGATTGCACAGGGCAGGGCGGATATCGTGATTGGCGCCACCTCAGCTGTGCCAGTTGGTGGCGATTTTGAAGTCAAAGACATGGGGCAATTAGATTGGGCATTTGTAATGTCGCCAAGTCACCCGTGTGTGCGCGAACAGAACCTCAATGAAGAGTTCGTGAGCCAATATCCAGCCATCTGCTTGGATGATACCTCCAGTGTGCTCCCTAAGCGACACACAGGCCACTACTCAAGTCAAAGACGCCTGTTGTTACCCAATTGGTATAGCGCAATTGAATGCCTTAAAAATGGAGTAGGGGTGGGGTATATGCCGAGGCACATTGCCGCGCCAATTATCGAACAAGGCCTGCTGGTGGAGAAAATACTGCCTGAACCGAGTCCGCAGAGTCATTGTTGTTTGGTGTGGCGAAAAGACGATAACCATAAGTTGATCGATTGGATGGTGAAATACCTAGGATCGAGTGAACAACTTCACCAAGATTGGTTGGATCATCGCAAGGCGGTCTAATGATCTTAGCGAGAAGATCCTTTTCAAGTTTGAGTTGAATCAGCACCAATAAAAAGAGCGAGTAAATACTCGCTCTTTTTGATTCGGTCGTTAACTCTTATGACAAGAAGAACTTGTAGGAAGGGTTATCGGTTTCATCTTTACACTGATAGCCAAGCTCTCGTAGATGTGTTGAGAACTGAGCTAAATCATCATCATCCAGTTCGAATCCACACAATACACGGCCGTAATCAGCGCCGTGGTTACGGTAGTTGAACAGGCTGATATTCCAATGGGTACCTAAGGTATCAAGGAACTTAATCAATGCTCCTGGGTATTCAGGAAACTCGAAGCTGTATAGGCGCTCTTTCAATGGTTTTGATGGTTTGCCACCAATCATGTAACGAATGTGCAGTTTTGCCATCTCATCATCAGACAGATCGACGACTGGATAGCCACCTTCACGCAGGTCATTGATGATGTGCTCAAGTTCTTCCTGACCACCTTGCAGACGTACACCAACGAAGATATTCGCTAGGCTTTCGTCGTTGTGGCGGTAGTTAAACTCCGTCACCGCTCGGCCACCAATAATATTACAGAACTCTAGGAATGCTCCTTGTCGCTCTGGAATCGTAACCGCAAGTAGACCTTCTCGCTTCTCACCTAGTTCACAACGTTCAGAGACATAACGCAGACCGTGGAAGTTGGTGTTAGCACCAGACAATACCGTTGCTAATTGCTTGTCTTGCAGTTGGTTCTGTTCAGCAAACTTTTTCAAACCAGCCAGAGCAAGCGCTCCTGAAGGTTCAGCAATCGCACGAGTGTCTTCAAAGATGTCTTTCACCGCAGAGCATATCTCATCGCTAGAGACTGCAATGTGACCGTCAATGTACTGTTGGCAAAGACGGAATGTCTCTTCACCAATGCGTTTAACCGCAACACCATCAGCAAACATGCTGACCTGATCCAGTACTACTGGCTCACCGGCATCCAGTGCTGCTTTCAAGCAAGATGAATCTTCAGGTTCAACCGCGATGACTTTTATTTCCGGCATCAATTGCTTAACTAGCACGGCAACACCCGCAGCCAAACCACCACCACCGACAGGCACAAAGATGTAATCCATGTGACCATTTTGCTGAAGCATTTCCATACCCATGGTGCCCTGTCCGGCGATCACCAATGGGTGATCGAATGGAGGCACAAAGGTGTAGCCATGTTCAGCGGAAAGGCGTTCTGCTTCAGCTTTAGCTTCATCAAAGTTGCTGCCGTGTAGAACTACGTTACCGCCAAAGCCACGTACCGCATCAACCTTGATGTCTGGTGTGGTTTTTGGCATCACAATCGTGGTTTGAATACCAAGCTTAGAACCGGACAGCGCCATACCTTGAGCATGGTTACCCGCCGATGCAGCAATCACACCTGCGGCTTTCTGTTGCTCTGAAAGGCTTGATACCATGTTGTAGGCACCACGTAGCTTGAACGAGTGCACCGGCTGACGGTCTTCTCGTTTAAGCTGAACCTGATTACCAATGCGCGCGCTTAGACGCGGCATATCCTGTAGAGGTGTTACGATTGCCGCTTCGTAAACCGGCGCTCTCAGGATCTGACGCAGGTAATCTGCGCCACTTTGTTTTTTGGGACTGGAGGTGCCGTCACTCATAGTTAGCCCTCAAGTTTAGACTTATCACGTACTGCGCCTTTGTCGGCACTGGTCGCCATGCTTGCGTAAGCTTTCAGTGCGAAAGACACTTCACGCTGACGGTTTTCTGGTTTCCAGCCTAGTGCGTCTTGCTTAACACGACGCGCTTCTAGTTCAGCTTCAGGCACATCAAGTGTGATCGAACGGCTAGGGATGTCGATAGTTATGATATCGCCAGTGTTTACTAGACCAATCACACCGCCACTTGCTGCTTCTGGAGAAGCGTGACCGATAGACAGACCCGATGTACCACCCGAGAAACGACCATCTGTTAATAGAGCACAAGACTTGCCTAGACCCATTGATTTTAGGTAAGTGGTTGGGTAAAGCATTTCTTGCATGCCCGGACCACCTTTAGGACCTTCGTAACGAATAACAACCACTTCGCCCGCTTTCACTTTGCCACCTAAGATGCCATCAACAGCACTATCTTGGCTTTCAAATACGATAGCTGGGCCTTGGAATTTAAGGTTTTCTTCATCAACACCCGCGGTCTTAACGATACAACCATCAACCGCGATGTTACCTGAAAGTACCGCTAGGCCACCTTCTTGGCTGAATGCGTTCTCTTTGGTACGGATACAACCATCGACGCGGTCATCATCCAGGCGATCCCAACGACAATCTTGTGAGAAAGCTTTGGTAGTACGGATACCAGCAGGGCCTGCGCGGAAGAACTTAAGCACTGCTTCGTCTTCTGTCTGCATGATGTCGTATTGAGCTAGCTGCTCTTGCATGCTTAGGCCAAGTACAGTGCGAGTTTGATTGTTCAGTAGGCCTGCGCGGTCTAGTTCACCTAGGATAGCCATAACACCACCAGCGCGGTGAACGTCTTCCATGTGGTATTTAGGTGTTGAAGGCGCAACCTTACATAGGTGTGGAACGCGGCGAGACATCTCGTCGATATCACCCATATCAAAGTCGACTTCACCTTCTTGAGCTGCTGCCAATAGGTGAAGAACGGTGTTACTCGAGCCACCCATTGCGATATCTAGCGCCATAGCATTATCAAAGGCTGCGCGGTTAGCGATGTTGCGTGGCAGTGCTGATTCGTCGTCTTGCTCGTAGTAACGCTTAGTTAGGTCAACGATACGTTTACCTGCATTGATGAACAGCTCTTCACGGTCTGCGTGGGTTGCTAGCATAGAACCGTTACCTGGCTGAGATAGACCAAGCGCTTCTGTTAGACAGTTCATTGAGTTCGCTGTGAACATACCTGAACATGAACCACATGTCGGACATGCAGAACGCTCTACTTGCTCACTTTGCTCATCAGAAATGGTTGGATCGGCACCTTGGATCATTGCGTCAACAAGGTCTAGCTTGATGATTTGATCTGAAAGCTTAGTTTTACCCGCTTCCATTGGGCCGCCTGATACAAAGATCACTGGGATGTTAAGGCGCATTGCTGCCATCATCATTCCCGGAGTGATTTTGTCACAGTTAGAGATACACACCATCGCATCCGCACAGTGTGCATTGACCATGTATTCTACTGAATCCGCGATAAGCTCACGTGATGGCAGTGAGTACAGCATGCCGCCGTGGCCCATTGCGATACCATCATCGACTGCGATGGTGTTGAATTCTTTAGCGATACCGCCCGCTTTCTCGATTTCACCCGCAACCAGTTGACCCATATCTTTAAGGTGAACGTGGCCTGGTACGAATTGAGTGAACGAGTTTACAACTGCGATGATTGGCTTACCGAAGTCATCATCTTTAACGCCAGTTGCACGCCATAAAGCGCGCGCACCAGCCATGTTGCGTCCGTGGGTAGTCGTTGCTGAACGATAGATTGGCATTGCTTAAATCCTTATAAAATATTTGGCTGTTGCTTACTTAGTTGTTTGCGTTTGGTTTTCTGAAGTTTGGTCTGCTGGATAAACGTAGTCTAACCAGCCCCACTTATCTTCAGTGGTGCCATTGAATAGACCAAAGTAAGCCGCTTGAACTTTTTCAGTGATAGGACCGCGTTTGCCTTCACCTACTGTAATTTTGTCTACGCTACGAACCGGAACGATTTCCGCCGCTGTGCCTGTCATGAATACTTCATCAGCAAGGTATAGCGCTTCACGAGCAATGTTCTCTTCACGGATCTCATAACCCATGTCTTTTGCTAGTGTCATGATCGAATCACGCGTGATACCCGGCAGAATCGCACTGGTCGCTGGTGGTGTGGATAGCACGCCGTTACGTACCACAAAGATGTTCTCACCAGCCCCTTCAGAAAGGTAACCATCAACACTCAGTGCGATGCCTTCATCGTAACCATGACGGCGAGCTTCGCCACCAACTAATAGTGAAGATAGGTAGTTACCACCGGCTTTTGCTGCGGTTGGGATCGTGTTTGGAGCGGCACGGTTCCAGCTAGAAATCATTGCATCAACGCCGTTTTCTAGTGCTTCTTCGCCTAGGTAAGACCCCCAAGGGAAAGCAGCGATGATCAGTTCCATCTCAGTATTTTCTGGCGGGCAGACACCCAAACCAACGTTACCTACGAAACCTAGAGGGCGGATGTACGCTGACTCTAGCTTATTTTGGCGTAGCGTTTCGCGAGTCGCTTCCATAATTTCTTCCTCAGTGTAAGGAATAGGGAAGCGATAGATTTTTGCTGAGTCTTTTAGGCGCTTAGCATGTTCAGGGTGACGGAAGATAACCGGCCCTTTTGGTGTGTTGTAACAACGAACACCTTCAAACACAGAAGTACCGTAGTGCATTGCGTGAGTCAGGACGTGAACGTTCGCCTCTGCCCAAGGAACCATCTCACCGTTAAACCAAATATAGTCTGCCGTTTTAGCTGTCATGTTTGTGGTTCCTTATGCGTTTATCTTTTGTTGTAAGTTGTTGTTTGGCAATTCATTACGACTGATAGAGATAACGTCAACGGTACGCACATCCCACAGCTTTTCGATTTGATTGACTAAGAAAGAGATCGGACGGTCACTGTCTACAATGATCTCAACACTCGCCACTTTGCTTTCGTGGTTTTGAGTGCCCGCTACTTGCTTAACAATAAAGCCACGGTGGCGGATAACACGAAGAACACGCTCTAGTAGTACAGGCTTATCATCGGCTTTGATGTCTAATAGGTATCTTTTCATGTTATGTGTTCTCCAACATCTCACTGTTTGAAGCACCTGGCGGTACTAGTGGCCATACGTTCTCTTCTTCATCGATAAGAACATGAAGTAGGTAGGCGGTTTTGCTCTCTAGCATCTCTTTTAGTGCTGGCTCTACTTCTTCTTTACGCGTGATGGTTTTACCCGGGATATCGAACGCTTTCGCTAGCATTACGAAGTCTGGGTTGTCATCTAGGATAGTTTCACTATGGCGGCCATCGAAGAACAACGATTGCCATTGGCGAACCATACCCAAGCGAGAGTTGTTAAGAAGTACCATCTTCACTGGGATTTGGCGGCGTTTCAGCGTGCCAAGCTCTTGCACGTTCATCATGAACGAGCCATCACCAGAGATAAGAATAGATTGGTCATCAGGACGCCCAACCGAAGCACCCATTGCAGCAGGCAAGCCAAAGCCCATGGTGCCTAAACCGGCAGAGGTAATGAAGTTCTGTGGATCGCGAGGCTGAATGTGCTGAGCTGCCCACATTTGGTGTTGGCCCACATCAGTCGATACGATAGAGCTTGCTGGCATCATGTCTGACAGTTGCTTCAACAGCAGTGGAGCAAAAATCAGATCACCAGGGTGGTCGTAACGCCATTTGAATGAGCTACGAAGACCTTCAGAGTGATGAACCCAAGAGGAGATGTCTTGGCTTAGCTCTAGTTGAGGCATGATCTTGTTGATGTCACCGCGAATTGGCGCATTGGCAAGACGCAGTTTGCTGAACTCAGCGGCATCGATATCGATATGGATAACCTTAGCATGCGGCGCAAAGGTATCGAGTTTGCCAGTTACTCGGTCATCAAAACGAGCACCGACAACAATCAACAGGTCACTCTCTTGAACCACAAGGTTAGCGGCTTTAGTGCCGTGCATACCCAGCATGCCAAGGTAGTGTGGGTCGTCACGTTCGATAGTGCCCAAGCCTTTCAGTGTGCTTACTGCTGGCATTGGGTTTAGGCGTAAAAACTCACGAACCGCATCGGTTGCTTTAGCAAGTTGAACACCACCACCTACGTATAAAACAGGACGGGTCGCTTGAGACAAAAAGTACTGTGCCTGTTCAATGGCATCAGTTGTCGCAACAGGAATTGCGGGTGGAGTAAATTCAGGAAGAGCGTTAACAGGTGCTTCTGCTAGTTGAACGTCTTTAGCGATATCGACGATAACCGGGCCAGGGCGGCCAGACTTTGCTACCACAAACGCTTCAGCGAGGGTTGGAGCTAGCTCTTCAATATCAGTTACTAGGTAGCTGTGTTTAGTACATGACAGAGACATACCAATCACATCCATTTCTTGGAATGCATCGGTACCAATGTGGGAACTTGCAACCTGACCTGTGATAGCAACCAATGGGATTGAATCCATAAAGGCATCAGCAAGGCCAGTGACTAGGTTGGTTGCACCTGGTCCCGAGGTTGCCATACAAACAGCGACATCTTGTGTTGCTCTAGCCATGCCGATCGCGGCCATAGCGGCGCCTTGCTCATGGCGACATAGGATATGTTCAACCCCGCCGTCATAGAGTGCATCGTAGATTGGCATGATGGCACCACCGGGGTAACCAAATACGGTCTCAATTCCTTGTTGCTTGAGTGCGGATACGACTAGTTCTGCGCCTTTCATCGGAATTCTCCCGTATTACCTTTATTTTGGTAACTGTTTCCTTTGTCTCTGCACATCTTGTGCTCCCATTCTTCCTGTAAATCGGCAAAGCCGAAAATGCTCAAAAATATAAAAATCGAATGTTTAAATTAGAAAAAACCCCCGGACTTGTCAGTGCGGGGGTTTTTTCTAATTCGTGGTTACTTTCTTCCCACTCGCCCCCGCGCAGTCTTAATAATGACTACGATAATCAGGTTAATCAGTGCGTAAATGCGAGCGTTAAAAATCATAATATTCGAGTTTTCTCGTTTATTGTCTTCAGTAAATGTCTACATCTCTAGTGTTATCACACAAATCTGCCGCATGACAAGGGAAATGTCATTCTTTTTTCACATTAAAATACCATTCCACCAAGCTATATAACAACCTTATCGCTTTGGTGAGCAACGAATATCCAGAGCGAATACTTTTAAATCAAAGACAAAGGAAAGTTATGGGACTCGCGATAATTCATAGCCGAGCTAGTGTGGGTGTAGAGGCGCCAGAAGTGACCGTTGAGGTGCATATAAGCAACGGAATGCCTGGCTTCACGCTGGTGGGTCTACCTGAAACAACGGTCAAGGAATCTAAAGATCGAGTGAGAAGCGCGATCATCAATTCTCGCTTTGAGTTTCCATCGAAAAGAATCACGGTTAATCTCGCCCCAGCCGATTTGCCCAAAGAAGGTGGCCGTTTTGACCTGCCCATCGCGCTTGGGATTTTGGTGGCGTCAGATCAGCTTCCGACATCAAAAATAGCTCAACATGAATTTATCGGTGAGTTGGCATTGTCAGGAGAACTTCGCTCGGTAAAGGGCGTTTTGCCTGCGACGTTAGCCGCCGACAGTGTAGAGCGATGCTTAGTTGTCCCACATCATAACGGTGATCAGGCTGCGCTGGTGGGCAAGGGAGCGCATAAATCTGCACAAACCTTGTTGGAGGTTTGTGCTGACATGTGTGGACAGGCTCAGCTTGGGCTATATAGAACGGAACATCATCAGGCTGATGTTTCAGTGCTTCGCGACCTACAAGATATTATCGGCCAACAACAAGGCAAGCGAGCTCTAGAGATAGCCGCTGCTGGGAATCATAACTTATTGTTTCTTGGCCCACCCGGAACCGGAAAAACTATGCTCGCTTCTCGACTGCGTGACCTATTACCTGAAATGAGTGATGACGAAGCGATGGAAACCGCGTCGGTGGCCTCGTTAACGCAACAAGAAATCAATCAATACAACTGGAAGCAACGACCTTTTCGCTCTCCTCACCATTCCAGTTCAATGGCGGCATTAGTGGGTGGTGGTTCGGTGCCTCGCCCCGGAGAGATCTCTTTAGCGCATAACGGCTTATTGTTCTTAGATGAGATGCCGGAGTTTGAGCGCAAGGTGCTTGATTCATTACGAGAGCCACTAGAGTCGGGCGAGATCATTATCTCCCGTGCTGCGGGCAAGACTCGTTTTCCTGCGCGTTTTCAATTGGTCGGTGCACTTAACCCAAGTCCAACGGGTTATTACGAAGGTAACCAGGCGCGCGCCAACCCACAGATCATCCTGCGTTACCTCAATCGCTTATCTGGACCCTTGCTGGATAGGTTCGATATGTCATTGGAGATACCTCTGTTGCCAAAAGGAATGTTGGCCGAAGGCGGTGATCGCGGTGAAACCACTCAAGTAGTTAAGCAAAGGGTTAGGCAGGCGCGAGAGTTAATGCTATCTCGCAACCATAAATCGAATGCACTGTTAGGTAGCCGAGAAATTGAGAAGTATTGCCCACTGCGACGCGAAGATGCAGAGTTTCTTGAGACAGCACTACATCGCTTGGGTTTATCGATTCGTGCTTATCATCGAATTATTAAGGTGGCACGAACCATTGCCGACCTTGACGGTAACGAGCAGATCGAAAAGAAACATCTATCAGAAGCGCTAGGCTATCGCGCGATGGATCGCTTGCTGAAACAACTCACGGCTCAAGCTGTCTAGCAAGCAGAAAAAGCCTGCTTAGATGCCTGTCTCTTATACACAAATC
>NZ_JBFRPJ010000100.1:0-22454 GCF_041471945.1 Vibrio sp. 10N.261.51.A4 | reverse complement strand
TTGTTAAAGAGCTTTTCCTTTTTGAGCTTCGCTCAAATCGGACGGCCATTTTAGCGATTTAAGTTTTAGTGTCAACCACTATTTTCAAAACTTTTTTCAAGCGCTTAGCTTGGCTAATTTGACCTGCTGATTCGTTTTGGTTTCTTACGAAGCCTTCCCGTTTCAACGAGGTCGCATTATAGAGATTTCGATCACACTGGCAAGCCCTTTTTGAAGTTTTTCTTACTTTTTTGATTGTTCGAGCGTTTTTTGTTCAAAACACCCCATTTTCACTAGTATTCCTCTTAATTAAGGGCTTAAGGTGCCTATATAAAGGAGGATTTATGAGTTCAATACGCAGTTATAAAGGAATATCCCCTCAGATTGGGCAAGGTGTCTATATAGATACCAGTTCAGTACTGGTTGGTGATATCAAAATCGGTAACGACTCTAGCGTGTGGCCTTTGGTTGCAGCTCGAGGGGATGTGAACCACATTCATATTGGAGAGAGAACGAATATCCAAGATGGTAGTGTCTTGCACGTCACCCATAAGAATGCTGAAAACCCTGACGGTTATCCTCTCTTAATAGGTAATGATGTCACTATCGGGCATAAAGTAATGCTGCATGGCTGCACTATTGAGGATCGTGTACTTGTTGGTATGGGAGCGATCGTGTTGGATGGCGTGATTATCCAAAAAGAAGTGATGATTGGTGCTGGTAGCTTAGTGCCACCAAACAAGGTACTTGAAAGCGGTTACCTCTATGTAGGAAGCCCAGTAAAACAAGCTCGCCCATTAAATGATAAAGAGCGTGCCTTTCTACAGAAGTCTGCAGACAACTACGTTCAGAATAAAAATGACTATCTAGACTCTGTAATTTCAGTCTAAAGCGCTTTGATCTGAATCCGATTAGAGGAGTCATACTCCTCTTCTTCTATTAACCCTTCCGCTAGCTCTTCAATATCGAAACGTAACTCTGAAAAGATAACTAAAGCTTGATCGCCTTCTTCTATATCTTTACCTGCCAATCGTGATAATTCCTCAATAGACATGACACATTCAATCAATGCGCCCGACTGTTGTGCTGGGAACGTGATTGTTCGGCTCTCTTCATCCCAATCTTGGATATCAGGAAATAGAATTGATTGATTCATTTTTTATAAACACCCCATTACATCTCTAGATTTTTACGTAATTCTCTTAAAATCTGTTTTGTTCCCGGACGAAGACCACGCCAAAGCATAAAGCTTTCTGCTGCCTGCCCCACTAGCATACCCAAACCATCATAAGCAGCATGAACACCATTATCTAATGCCCATTGATTGAATACCGTCGTTCCAGATCCATAAACCATGTCATAAACGGCGCTAGTAGAATTGAAAATCACCTCAGACACTTCAGGAAGCTGCCCGCTTAGACCAGATGAGGTAGAGTTAATAATGACATCAAAGCCTTCATTAACATCACTTAGCCCCATCCCCTTGATGTTGCCATGCGACGAAAACATCTCAGCCAGAAGTTCAGCCTTGGAGCTGGTTCGATTAGCGACCACCAGCTGTTGTGGCTTTTGGTCGAGAAGAGGTTGAATCACTCCTCTCGCAGCACCACCAGCGCCAAGAAGAAGAACACGTGCTCCTTTTAGCGTGACTTGATGTTGAAGCAGGTCTTGAACTAAGCCCTCACCATCGGTGTTATCACCAATGATCTCTCCATCATCTAACTTCTTAAGGGTATTTACGGCACCAGCTAGTTCAGCTCTCTCAGTTAGGCGATTGGCTAACTGATAGGCATCTTCTTTAAAAGGCGCTGTGACATTGCACCCTCGACCACCTTCGCTGAAAAAGGTTTTGGCAGCAGTGATAAATTGACCGTGCTCTGGCTGTAATGCTGTATAGGTAAGTTGTTGGCTGGTTTGGCGAGCAAATAATGTGTGAATGAATGGCGATTTGCTTTGCCCAATAGGATTACCGAAAACGGCATAACGATCTACTTGCTGTGTCATATCCTTACCTAACAGAAATAATAAAAAGGGTCATCTATATAGATGACCCTATCACTATCCCTATAAGGAAGGAAGAACTACCAAACTCGAGGTTTGAGGTAGTCACTATAAAGCAAAGCTTCTGGTGAGCCCGCTTGCGGTTCATAGCGATATTCCCAACGAGCCAACGGCGGCATCGACATCAATATAGACTCTGTGCGCCCACCGCTTTGCAGGCCAAATAAGGTACCACGGTCGTAAACTAGGTTGAATTCAACATAGCGGCCACGACGGTATAGTTGGAAGTCACGCTCACGTTCGCCATAAGGTGTATCTTTGCGACGCTCGACAATAGGTAAGTACGCCGCAGCAAAACCTTCACCGACAGCCTGCATATAAGCAAAGCTCTTATCGAAACCCCACTCATTTAAGTCATCAAAGAACAGACCACCAACACCACGTGTTTCGTCTCGGTGAGGAAGATAGAAGTACTTATCACACCACTCTTTGTGTTCTTGATAAACATCATCACCAAACGGCGCACAAAGATCTTTAGCAGTTTGATGCCAAGATTGGCAATCTTCATCGACAGGATAAAATGGCGTTAAGTCAAAACCACCACCAAACCACCAAATCGGGTCTTCCCCTTCTTTTTCCGCAATGAAGAATCGAACGTTCGCGTGTGAGGTTGGGATATATGGGTTTTTAGGGTGGATAACTAATGAAACCCCCATCGCCTCAAACTTACGTCCGGCTAACTCAGGACGGTGAGCGGTTGCAGAGGCAGGCATTGCTTTACCAGCGACGTGAGAGAAGTTAACTCCACCCTGTTCAAATAAAGCACCATTGGTCATCACGCGAGTACGACCACCGCCACCTAGACGATCGCCAGGTTCTCGCTCCCATGCATCTTCTTCAAACAACGCTACACCATCAGCTTGCTCAAGCTGCTGGCAAATCGAATCTTGTAGGCTCAGTAAAAACTGCTTTACTGCTTCTTTATCAATTGCTGACATCTTACTTCCTTTGCAGGGTTTAACCCTGTCTTAATATTTTCGACGTTTTTGCATCTCTAATTTCGCTTGGCTTCTCACGGCCACCCGTTTGGCCTTCTAGAATCGCGACTAAGTGTTGACCCAGTTGCTGTTGAACTTCTTCAGTCGTCATACAAGGCGGCTCGCCAGTCAGGTTGGCACTGGTAGAGGTTAACGGCTTGCCGAACTCATTACACATTCTTTGAACCAAAGGGTGATCCGTCACTCGTACCGCGATGGAATCAAACTGGCCGCTGACCCAGTCAGTAACTTTGCTGCTGGTTGGCATAATCCAAGTGACCGGACCTGGCCATGTCGCTTTCACTGTTACCAACTGTTCTTCCGTCAACTGGCTTTCATCAATATAAGGAAGCAGCTGCTCGTAACTTGCAGCAATCAAGATCAAGCCCTTTTCAACTGGACGCTGTTTTAACTCGAGTAATTTCTTGATGGCATGTGGATTATCAGGATCACAACCAACCCCAAAAACGCCTTCGGTCGGGTAAGCAATGACTTCACCTTGTTGTAATGCCTGCAATGTATGTTGAAAGTTATCCACGGGTTGCCTCATTAAGTCAGTTATCGAACTCGCTAAGTGTACAAATTATCATTCACTGTGACTAAAGCTATTTGTTTATAAAATGTATCAATTAACAACTTAGACTGACGCAAACGTTTTCCTTAAGTAATTTTACCCGTATAATGCGCGCAAAATATCTAATCACTAATTAAATCGTACCTGAAGGAGTTTGAGATGACTGTCGGTATTATCATGGGTTCTAAATCTGATTGGCCAACAATGAAGCTAGCTGCAGAAATGTTGGATCAGTTTGGCGTGGCGTACGAAACAAAAGTGGTTTCTGCTCACCGCACACCTCAGTTGCTTGCAGACTACGCAACCAGTGCGAAAGAGCGCGGTATTAAAGTAATTATTGCTGGTGCTGGCGGTGCAGCGCACCTTCCGGGCATGGCTGCTGCTTTCACAAGCGTACCAGTTCTGGGTGTTCCAGTTCAGTCTAAAGCACTGAAAGGCATGGACTCTCTGCTTTCTATCGTGCAGATGCCAAAAGGTATCGCGGTAGGTACTTTGGCTATCGGTGAAGCTGGCGCTGCCAATGCAGGCATCCTAGCGGCTCAAATCATTGGTACACACAATGAAGAAGTAATGGCAAAAGTAGAAGCATTCCGTTCTGAGCAAACAGAAACGGTTTTGGCTAATCCAAACCCTGCAGAGGACTAATTTCCATGCATGTTCTTGTGTTAGGCGCGGGCCAACTTGCTCGCATGATGTCCCTAGCTGGGGCACCGCTGAATATTGAAATTTCTGCTTTTGATGTTGGCAGCAAAAATATTGTTCACCCATTAACGCAAGCGATTCTAGGTAACGGCTTAGAAAATGCGATTGAGCGTGCGGACGTCATTACTGCTGAATTCGAACATATTCCTCACGATGTACTTGAGGTGTGTGAGCGCAGCGGTAAGTTCTTACCGACAACAGAAGCAATCAAAGCTGGCGGTGACCGTCGTCTTGAAAAAGCCCTGTTAGACGAAGCGAACGTGAAGAATGCTAAGTACTACGTGGTTAACTCTCGCGAAGACTTTGACGCTGCAATTGCTCACGTTGGCTTACCAATGGTGTTGAAGAGCACACTTGGCGGCTACGACGGCAAGGGCCAATGGCGCTTAAAGACATTAGACAATGTTGACGCGACTTGGGCAGAAATGGCTGAGTGCATTACCGCGACCGACAACCAAGCGATTGTGGCTGAAGAGTTTGTTCCGTTTGACCGCGAAGTATCACTGGTTGGTGCTCGTGATACCAATGGCGAGGTTCAAGTGTATCCACTGGCTGAGAATGTTCACACCGACGGCGTGTTGAGCTTATCGACAGCGATTGATGACATTGAACTGCAAGAGCAAGCGAAAACCATGTTCACCGCAGTTGCAGAACGTTTGGACTACGTTGGCGTGCTTGCACTTGAGTTCTTTGATGTTCAAGGTTCACTGCTAGTTAATGAGATTGCACCACGAGTTCATAACTCTGGTCACTGGACGCAACAAGGCGCAGAGACTTGTCAGTTTGAAAACCACCTACGTGCCGTATGTGGCATGCCACTAGGCAGCACTAAACTGATTCGTCCAACCGCAATGATCAACATTCTTGGTGAAGATACCCTACCTGAAGCGATTCTGGCTCAAGGTGGTTGTCATGTTCATTGGTATGGCAAAGAGAAGCGTGCAGGTCGTAAGATGGGCCACATTAACGTGAGCGCTGACTACAACGCAGAATTACAAAGAGCGTTGTGCTCATTGGCTGAGATTCTTGATAAACAAGCCTACCCTGCTGTGCATGAGTTTGCTGAGCAGATGAAGTAAGCCTACATTGGCTTATTGATATAAAAAGTTTATTGGATACAAAAACGGCGCTCAGTGAGCGCCGTTTTTTTGTGTCTATAATATCGAGTTATTGAGATTGAATGTGGTGACACTTGCGATCTGCGCATTGCTTCTTGGTACCACTGGCCGTTTTCTTCTCCAGCAACAATGGAAACAAGCATTCTTCACAACGACCTATAACAGGTGGCTGATTAACGGCGAATTTACACTTAGGGTAGTTATCACAAGCATAGAAGATTTTGCCATAGCGAGATTTACGCTCAACCAAATGGCCTCTGCCACACTCAGGGCAAGCAACAAGTGGCTGCTCTTCAGACCGTTCTTTCGGTTGGTCCAAAGATTCGATGTGATTACACGTTGGGTAGCTACTACAACCAATGAACATCCCAAAGCGACCTTGCCTTAATACCAACTCGTTTTGGCATTTAGGGCACGGTACGCCCAGCTCTTTCACCACATGACCATCATTTTGATGAAGAGGCTTGATGTAATCACAGCTCGGATACTGCTTACAGCCTAAAAATGGGCCGTGCTTACCATGGCGAAGCTGAAGCTCCCCACCACACTGTGGACAAGGTTCATGCTCTAACGCATGTTCATGTGCTGAAAAAAGCTGATTATCAATCTTACTACTCATGACAAGCCTGTATTAATGCAAGATACCTTGCTCTTTGGTGTACAACAGCTCTTCCATTTGCGTGTAAGCACTTTCATTACCCGGTACATTGAATAGCACCATTAAGATAATCCATTTCAGATCATCCAATTCAAATTCGTTGGTCTCAAGCCCCATTACACGATCAATCACCATTTCACGAATCTCTGTCGTGAGCACGTTGATCTGCTCTAGGAATAGTAGGAAACCTCGACACTCCATATTAATACGTGAAATCTCTCGACTGGTATAAACACGCATCGAGGTATTGGAGCACATAGTAATCGCCGCTTGGTTGTCGGTATCTTGCAGTGCCGCAAGATCTTCTAACCAATGGAGGGCCTTATAAATATCGTCTTGGTGAAACCCTGCTCGAAGAAGCTCATCTTCCAGCTCGTCTTGATCCACCTGCAATTCAGAATCGCTATGGATGTAGGTTTCAAACAAGTACATCAGTATGTCCATCATCATAGCTTAGCCTCTCCCCTTTCGAATATAGCCACCGGAAACTGCAACAACATGCCCTGAGAGCTCAAGCTCTAAAAGCTGCATCATGACTTCATGCACAGGTATATGGGTTCTCTGTGCCAAAATATCAACGGGTGTCGCCTCTAATCCTACGTTAGCTAACAGCTGTGGAAATGGCAATTGTTCATTTTCACCCTTATTCTGCGTAGGTTCGAATAAGCTCGGCTGCTGATCTATAGACCAGTTTAACAGACTCTTTATTTCAATCAGAACATCTTGAGCATTTTGCACTAAACATGCTCCAGCTTTGATTAGACTGTTACCTCCGCGGCTGGTTGGGCTATGAATAGAACCGGGAAGCGCAAACACTTCTCGACCTTGCTCCATGGCATAGCGAGCGGTAATTAAAGAGCCACTCTTCTCAGCCGCTTCCACCACCAAGGTTCCTAACGACAAGCCACTTATAATACGGTTACGGCGAGGGAAATGTTCAGGTCGTGGTTTGGCGCTTGGACGAAACTCTGAAATCAGCGCGCCGTTCTCACAGATCCTCTCCGCTAGATTTCGGTGTCGTGCTGGATAAATAGAATCCAAACCAGAGCCCAACACAGCGAAAGTTTCCCCTCCTTTATCCAGAGCACCATCATGAGCATAGCCATCGATACCTAAAGCTAAGCCACTGGTGACAATCAAACCGTTTTGGACAAACTCTTTGGCGAAGGACTTCGCTGTCTGCAGCCCTTCAAGACTGGCATTGCGACTGCCGACCATAGCGATTTGAGGTTCAATCAGCTTTTCGACGTGACCTTTAACGAAAAGAACACTGGGCGCAGAGGCAATCTCATTGAGCAGTTTGGGATAATATGAGCAATTCGGGGTAATAATGTGATGGTTAGGCTGTTTTGCTTGCCATGATAAGCAAGCCTCCACTTCTCTTGGGGCTTGCTCTCTTAGATAGGATATTTGCTTAGCTGACAAACCCATCGCTTGCAGCTGCTGACTTGAGTAGCCAACAATGTTCGAAGGGGAATCGATACTCAGCAGGCGAGAAAGGCGTTTGCCACCCAATTGCGGAACAAAACTTAGAGTTAACCAAGCACTCAGTTGTTGCTCATTCACTCGGTACCCTTAATCTCTTCCGTCAAAGCAAGGTCCAAAGGCGATACCGCCAGAATATCATTACTAACAGGCTTAGAGCTCTGAGTAATCAACGCGAGGCTAAAATGCTCATAAGGACGAATAACCATCAAGCTACCCAGCGAGGTACTTGGCAATTGCACCTTATCGCTCGCCGCCGACTCTTTATAGCTGTATTCACCTTGCTTACCAAACACCACTGCACCGCTTTCGCTGAGGGTAAACATAGAGCCTTGGCGAAGGTTATCCTGTGAACCTTTGTTGATCACTACCACCTGATTCTTCGCGCTGTATTGGCTGCCATCTAACGAACCCAAGATATTAGCAAACTGACCCGCCGCACTAGGTGCAGGGTAAAACGTGGTAGAGAGCTTCACCTGATCAACACCAAGTTCTGGTAGCACGAGGTCGTTGAGCAGTACCTCTTGCAGTTGAGTGTCTATCTGTAAACAACTGAACTCAGCATCTACCTCTTTTAAGCGCGCAGTGGCGACCAAACGCAACGAGGTAATACTCGCTTGGGGTTGCTGCCGTTGGTAGGTTTCAACGGCGCGGTAGATACCCCACTTTTGATGCTGTTGGTTACCTGATATGAATAACCGGTCTGCACCAGATAAGAATCTCTTTCCATCACTGGTCCCTAATACTCGTTGCGCCGATTCGATATCTTGCTGCTCTACCAAGCGATCAGACTGTAAATAAGGCAGAACCAGCCCCTCATTGACGGTAGGCACTGCTTTCTTCTCAGAGACACGAATCTTAGGGCTAAGTTTGATAACAGGCTTGAGGCTCAATACAGGCTCACCATTAATCCAAACCAAAGACAGTTTATCTCCGGGATAAATAAGATGAGGGTTTTCTATCTCTGGATTGACCTGCCATAACCTTGGCCACAACCATGGGCTATCGAGATACATCGCGGAGATATCCCATAAAGTATCGCCCTTAACCACCACATACGCCTCGGGTGCGCCCTGTTTAATGGTTAAAGGTTGCTCACTATTTTCCGCCGTAGCGGCGAACGAAATCGAGGCACAAATAAGAGAAAAAGTGGGAGAAAAATGACGCATGACCTAGGTTCCTTGGTCTAAATATATGACATCTGATTAGAGAATTAACTTCAGGATGCTGTCATTTGACCTCTAAAATGTCTAGAATTGAGCCAACAAGGTTTAAGCTGTTTCGGCACAGTTCAATATTTCGAGTGTATATGTCTGTATTACAAGTATTAACATTACCAGATGATCGTCTACGTACCGTGGCGAAACCGGTAAAAGAAGTTACCCCAGAGATTCAAAAGTTCGTTGATGACATGATTGAAACCATGTACGACGAAGAAGGTATCGGCCTTGCGGCAACGCAAGTAGATTTCCACCAGCGCATCGTTGTTATCGACATTTCAGAAACACGTGACGAGCCTATGGTTCTGATCAACCCTGAAATTACCGACAAACGTGGCGAAGATGGTATCGAAGAAGGCTGTCTATCTGTACCAGGCGCTCGAGCTCTAGTCCCTCGCGCTGCAGAAGTAACGGTTAAAGCATTAGACCGTGAAGGCAACGAATTCACATTCGACGCTGACGACCTTCTGGCTATCTGTGTTCAGCACGAACTTGACCACCTAGAAGGCAAGTTGTTTGTTGATTACCTATCGCCACTAAAGCGCAAACGTATTCAAGATAAGCTAGCGAAGATTAAACGTTTCAACGAGAAACAAGGTTAATAACCGCTGCTATTACTAAATTAAGAAGGAAGTCTACCTTGAGTCAATCTTTAAGAATTGTCTTCGCAGGTACTCCGGATTTCGCCGCCCGTCATTTGGCGGCGTTGTTGTCTTCGGAGCATGAAGTTATTGCTGTTTACACACAGCCAGATCGTCCAGCAGGCCGCGGTAAAAAACTGACTGCGAGCCCAGTAAAAAACATCGCACTTGAAAACAATATTCCGGTTTACCAACCAGAAAACTTCAAGTCAGATGAAGCTAAGCAAGAGCTAGCAGATTTGAATGCTGACATCATGGTTGTTGTCGCTTACGGCTTGCTTCTTCCACAAGCTGTATTAGATACGCCTCGCTTGGGTTGTATCAACGTGCATGGTTCTATCCTACCGCGCTGGCGTGGTGCTGCTCCGATCCAACGCTCTATCTGGGCGGGCGATAAAGAGACTGGCGTGACGATCATGCAGATGGATATCGGCCTAGATACCGGTGATATGCTCAGCATCGCAACGCTGCCAATCGAAGCGACAGATACTAGCGCGTCAATGTATGAGAAGTTGGCAGGCCTTGGTCCTGATGCTCTTGTTGAGTGTTTAGCAGACATCGCTTCTGGTAAAGCCGCTGCTGAGAAGCAAGATGACGAGTTTGCTAACTACGCGAAGAAGCTGAGCAAAGAAGAAGCGAAGATTGACTGGAATGACAGTGCAGAACACATCGAACGTTGTGTGCGCGCTTTCAACCCATGGCCAATGAGTCACTTTGCGATTACTGATAGCAGCTCTAATGATGAAAAAAGCATTAAAGTTTGGCAGACACGTGTTGATCAAGAATCAACATCTGCGCCAGCTGGCTCAATCATCAAAGCAGATAAAACGGGTATCTATGTTGCGACTGGCGACAAAGTACTGGTTTTGGAACAACTGCAAGTTCCTGGCAAAAAAGCCATGTCAGTTCAAGACATATTGAACTCACGTGCAAGCTGGTTTGAAGTTGGTACTCAACTTTCTTAACCGCTTTAAAGCTACTCAATATGCACTTAAAAATGTGTAGCTTGTAAAAACACAGTTTAGAAAACCTTTACGAGGGCAGAGATGCCCTCATGTATTCAAATAAATATTCGGTACCCCTCATGAATGTTCGCGCTGCTGCTGCAAATGTCCTATTCCAAGTTGTCGATAAAGGCCACTCTCTTTCACACGCTCTCCCTGCGGCTCAAAAAACGATCCGTCCGCGAGACCATGCTCTACTGCAAGAGATTTGCTACGGCGCACTTCGTTACCTGCCTCGCTTAGAGTCAATCGCTAACGAACTGATGGAAAACTCGCTTAAAGGTAAAAAGCGCGTCTTCCATCACCTGATCCTAGTAGGCATTTATCAGTTGGGCTTTATGCGAATTCCTTCGCATGCCGCCGTTGCTGAAACAGTTGAAGCAACCAAAACACTGCGTGGCCCAAGCCTCAGTGGTTTGATCAATGCCGTACTTCGCAGCTATCTGCGCGATCAAGAAGAGCTAGACGAGAAAGCCGTTAGCCACAATGCTGGCAAATACAGCCATCCAAGCTGGATTCTAAAAATGCTTCAAGAGAGCTACCCAGATCAGTGGGAGCAATTGGTTGAAGCAAACAATAACAAGGCACCAATGTGGCTGCGCGTAAACCGCCAACACCACACTCGTGACGAGTATGTTGAACTGCTTAAAAACGAAAACATTGAATACACACTGCACCCTGAAGCAGCTGATGCCATAAAATTAGCCTCACCTTGTGACGTTACTTTGCTTCCTGGCTTCGACAGAGGCTGGGTATCTGTGCAAGATGCTGCAGCTCAGTTGTCCGTTGATTTCCTAACACCAAAAGATGGTGAGCTAATCCTAGATTGCTGCGCAGCACCTGGTGGTAAAACTGCACACATTCTTGAACATACTCAAGACACTGAAGTGGTTGCAATCGACAGTGATATTAAGCGCCTAGACCGCGTTTACGATAACCTTGAACGCCTACAACTACGTGCCGACGTAATCTGTGGTGATGCTCGCTACCCTGAAGAGTGGTGGACAGGCAGTCAGTTTGACCGCATCCTACTTGATGCTCCGTGTTCAGCGACCGGTGTAATTCGCCGTCACCCTGACATTAAGTGGCTACGTCGTGCATCTGATATTGATGCACTAGCAGAGCTGCAAAGCGAAATCTTGGATGCAATGTGGCGCCAGCTAAAAGAAGGCGGCACCATAGTTTATGCGACATGTTCTATCACGCCGCAAGAAAACGTGCTGCAAGTGAAAGCATTCTTAGAGCGTACCGAGAACGCAACGCTGGTTGGGTCTGATATCGAAAAACCGGGTCGTCAAATACTGCCTGGTGAAGAAGATATGGATGGCTTCTACTACGCAGTTCTAGTAAAACAGGCATAACAACTAACAGCGGCTAAGAATTTATTTCTTAGCCGCTGTTTCTTTCTAGTGCATTATCAAAGCAAAATGAGATCACTAGAATTACAACGGCAAAAATAAGAGAAAGGCTATGAAGATCATTATTCTAGGTGCTGGACAAGTTGGCGGTACCCTTGCTGAAAACCTAGTGGGTGAAAACAATGACATCACGATTGTCGACCGTAATGCCGACCGACTTCGTGAACTTCAGGACAAATACGACCTTAGAGTTGTAAACGGTTATGCCAGCCACCCGAACACACTACGTGAAGCGGGCGCGCAAGATGCCGACATGTTGGTTGCCGTAACCAACATGGATGAAACCAACATGGCCGCATGTCAGGTTGCCTTTTCTCTGTTTAATACGCCAAACCGAATTGCCCGTATCCGCTCTCCACAGTATTTAGAAGAGAAAGAAGCACTCTTCAAATCAGGGGCGATTCCGGTCGATCATTTGATTGCCCCAGAAGAACTCGTCACTAGCTACATCGAGCGCCTGATTCAATATCCAGGTGCATTACAGGTTGTGAGCTTTGCTGAACAAAAGGTTAGCCTAGTCGCGGTAAAAGCCTACTACGGTGGCCCACTGGTCGGTAATGCACTGTCTGCTTTGCGTGAGCACATGCCGCACATTGATACTCGTGTAGCCGCTATTTTCCGTCAAGGTCGCCCTATTCGCCCACAAGGAACTACCATCATTGAAGCCGATGATGAGGTTTTCTTTGTGGCTGCGAGTAACCATATCCGCTCAGTAATGAGTGAGCTTCAGCGCTTAGAGAAACCGTATCGTCGCATCATGATTGTTGGCGGTGGTAACATTGGTGCAAGTTTGGCAAAACGCCTTGAGCAAAGCTACAGCATCAAACTTATCGAGCGCAGCTATACTCGCGCCGAGAAACTATCTGAAGAATTAGAAAACACCATCGTATTCTGTGGCGATGCAGCCGACCAAGAGCTGCTGACCGAAGAGAACATCGATCAGGTGGATGTGTTCATTGCTCTAACCAATGAAGATGAAACCAACATCATGTCAGCGATGCTGGCGAAGCGAATGGGTGCCAAGAAAGTAATGGTGCTGATTCAGCGTGGCGCTTATGTCGACCTTGTTCAGGGTGGCGTGATTGATATTGCGATATCTCCACAGCAAGCGACGATTTCCGCGCTGCTTACTCACGTTCGTCGTGCTGATATTGTTAACGTATCCTCTCTACGTCGCGGGGCTGCTGAGGCGATTGAAGCCATTGCTCACGGTGACGAGACCACCTCTAAAGTCGTTGGCCGAGCAATTGGCGACATCAAACTGCCACCGGGCACCACTATTGGTGCGATTGTTCGCGGAGAAGAGGTGCTTATCGCGCACGATAGAACCGTAATCGAACAGGATGACCACGTAGTGATGTTCCTAGTGGACAAGAAATACGTACCGGATGTTGAGTCTCTATTCCAACCGAGCCCGTTCTTCTTATAGCCTTGTTCTCGTGAGCTTCTTCTCGCAACTTTCTTTTTATGAGAACGACGCTCCGGCACAAGGCTGTAATCAATTAAAGCTATGGTCTATTAAGCTATGGTCAACTTTCGTCCGATATTATTAGTGATAGGGTTAGTGTTATCAAAACTCGCCCTTTTCATGTACATCCCCACATTGGTTGCCTTTTTTACTGGCACCGGTGGCTTCCTCGAGTTTGGTCAATCAGTAGTGATCACGCACATTGTGGCGTTCATCTGCTTGAGCTTGGGCCGCTCCGCTAAGTTCCGACTTGGGGTGCGGGATATGTTCCTTATCACCTCTTTGGTTTGGACAATCGCCAGCGCCTTTGCCGCCCTGCCCTTTGTCTTCATTAACCACATCAGCTTTACAGACGCCTACTTCGAAACCATGTCAGGTATCACCACGACAGGCTCAACCGTATTAAGCGGCTTAGACAGCATGGCACCAAGCATTCTGTTGTGGCGTTCTATACTGCAATGGTTAGGTGGTATCGGCTTCATCGTGATGGCGGTAGCGGTTCTACCAATGCTCAACGTTGGTGGTATGCGCCTGTTCCAAACCGAATCATCCGACTGGTCAGATAAAAGCAGCCCACGAGCAAAAACCGTCGCGAAGAACATCGTGGCGGTTTACCTGGTTCTGACTGGTTTATGCATCATTAGCTATTTGTTTGCAGGCATGGGCATCTTTGACGCGATCAATCACGCGTTCACAACACTGTCGACGGGGGGTTACTCAACCTCAGATGGATCGATGAACCACTTCTCCAACAATGCTCACTGGGTGGGAACACTATTCATGTTCCTTGGCGGCCTGCCGTTCTTACTGTTTGTTAGCGCACTGCGAGGCCGAAAACTCTCAATCCTCTACAAAGACGCGCAAGTGAGAGGTTTCACGTACCTGTTCTTTGTCACCAGCGCCGTAATATCAACATGGTTGGTGGTTAGAGATGGCTACACTGTTATGGATGCGATGCGTGTTTCGATGTTCAACATTGTGTCAGTCGTCACCACAACCGGTTTTGGCTTAGAAGACTTCACCGCCTGGGGTGCACTGCCAACCACCTTGTTTGCATTCCTAATGATGGCGGGAGCTTGCTCGGGTTCAACCTCTGGCGGTATTAAAATCTTCCGTTTCCAGATCGCGATGACCATGCTCCACAAACAAATGATGAAGCTAATTCACCCATCAGGCGTATTTGTTCAACGCTACAATCAGCGACCGGTGAATGACGATATTGTGCGTTCACTCGTGGCATTTGGTTTGATGTTCTTTATCACGATTATCTTAATTGCAGGCGGCTTGAGCGCGATGGGACTTGATCCTGTGACCAGTATATCTGGCGCTATCACAGCCGTTGCCAACGTGGGCCCAGGCATGGGCAGCGTGATCGGTCCAACCGGGAACTTTGCTCCACTGCCAGACGCCGCTAAATGGTTGCTAAGTTTAGGAATGCTAATGGGACGACTCGAGATACTGACGCTCATTGTTCTATTTTTCCCAGCCTTTTGGCGACGCTAACCAAGCAAAAAAATCAAGGAAACACAGATGAAATCATACGTACTTCTCGCTAGCGCATTGCTCGCAAACTCAGTATTCATAAGCTCTGCCTTTGCTGATCAAATGGTCACATTGCCTGATGGCAAGCAAGTGTTACTAAAAGACGATTTTACTTGGCAGTATGTGGCAGAAAATAAAACAGAAGAAACAACAACGACAGAGATAACTTCAGCGGTAACGACGGCGCCAGTCGCAGCAGTACCCGTAGTCGCTGTCCCAGTTGCAACGAGTACGCGTGGTACTACGATTGTGGTTAATAGTAAAAAGCCAAGCTTACAACTGTCTCAATCCGGAGTGGATGTCGTATTAGGCGCGAGCCGCTATGAAAGTGGTGAGCTTATCATTCCGACAGCCATCACCAACCAAGGCACTCAAGCTGTCATTTTGGTATCACTTAACATCAGCGTATTTACCGCAGAAGGTGAGCTACTGGCACAACAAGAAGTCGCAGTCTGGAAATCAATCAAACGAATGGCCGACACTTACCTGCGACCAAAGACAGCTGAAGAAGGTAAGTTGATAGAACTCGACCTAGCAGAGCACCCTGAATATCAGATTAAAGCCGAGATTATCGAAGTCGTTGCCCGCTAAACTGGTGTCACGAACAGGTAGATAGCGAAGAAATGGCAAGCGCAGCCCGCCAACACAAACAAGTGCCAGATGGCATGGTTATAAGGGATGCGTTTTGCCACATAGAAAATCACACCCAGCGAGTAAATCACCCCGCCAACCGCCAGTAACACCAAACCACCTATATCGATATTCATCGCCAATTGATAAACAACAATCAAAGATAGCCAACCCATCGCCAAGTAAATGAACAACGATAAGCGCTTGAATCGGTACACAAAGGCAATCTTCATGATGATGCCCACCAGCGCAATTCCCCAAATCACCGCCATCAAGCCCATCGCTAATGGGGTTCTTAAGCCCACCAAGAGAAACGGCGTGTAACTGCCCGCGATCAGCAAGTAAATCGCACAGTGATCGAGCGTTTTGAGTAAGCGCTTGGTTTTCTCAGTGGTGATCGAGTGGTACAACGTGGAAGCAAGAAAGAGCAGAATAATACTGCTGCCATACACCGCCATACTGGTAACAGTAAGCATGTCGGCTTGGTAATCAAACGCACGAATCAGTAACAGGATCAGGCCCACTACGCCAAGTACGACGCCCAAACCATGGGTTATCGCATTAGCGCGTTCTTCGATGTCACTGTATTCGCTGGCTGATGATGCAGACATGAGTATCCTACTAGAGTAAATGTTCGATTGACCCAGTATTACATATTAAGCTTACACGTGTAAGCTTAAATTTTTATGACAAAATGACTTATAAAATGTGCTATTCAGCTAAGATGCGCTTTCTAAATACTCGACCACCATCTTACCGGCGTCTTCTGGTGAGGTATCAAGCGGGACACTCAATTGACGCTGTAGCTGACCAATTCCCAGCAAACTCGCCAACATACCTTTGGCACCATCGCGATTGCGGTCTATCTCAAACCACAACTTAAGTTCTGTCTCACCACGATGAGCAACAACCTCAAGCTCACGCCAGCGACCATGATAAGGGCCAGTAGTCGGCACAAACTCAAACTCTTGGACAAACGGCAGTTCAAAGCCATCCACCGCTTCACATTCCACTTGGCGTATCCGTAGCCCTTGAGCTTCAAGTGCGTTAAAGATGCCATCGAGGAGTGCATCAGGACGAACCGTTAAGGTGTCTTTATCCGATGGGTCAATCGCCATCGCAATATCGAGCCCGGTTTCAAGCCATACTTTTGAATCACCAATCGTGACTGGTGTATTCAGCGGTACATCAAACTCACATTCAAAGTCGCGGGTTTCTCCCGGCTGAATCACAAAGGCATACGGCAGGCTCCATTTAGCCAACGAGTACGTCTGATGCATTCGGCGTTTATGACCGCCCTCTTGCCTTTGCGAGTTCATGGTGACTTCTTTGACGTAACGACAGCACAAGTTGAGATCAATGTTGTCGATTTCTTGTGGCTGAGCGCCACCATAGACATGCACAATAATGCTCGCCTTCTTGCCTGGGTAAAGCACTTCCTGTTGCAATACAGAATCCACCTTGGCAGATCCAATACCAAAACTAGCTAACGTTTTCTTTAAGAACGACATATGCACCTCCTTTAAAGCATCATCTTAAGCCTGAAAGAGGTTCAAACTCAAATATACTGCTCACACTATTTTAGCTCTAATATCGTTTAATTATCACTCAGGCGTCGATCGATAACTTAGATAGTGATAATCTAAGCCTTGATATGCATGCATATCATTATCCTGATTTATTTTTCGGATTGGCGAAAGCCAGACGAGTGACTCTTCAAGTAATTGAAGCGAAGCTCATGATAAGTCAGGCCATTAGATTGGCAATGGATATGCCTGACCGTTAGGTAAATTAATGCGCCCAACAGCTGTCAGGTTCTCGCACACCAACCGTAGTGCGATGCGTCGTCGTAGTGGCTTTGTTGCTGCTCCAACGGCTAAGAAATTGGCTCCTACAATGACTCTCGTTCAGAAGACTGCTTTATTGGCACCGACTGCAACAAAAGTAATTAAAGCCGCTTAACGAAAAGCGCAGTTTTTACTGCGCTTTTTTCTTGCCCGGCCCCATCTTGAAATGTCTTTACACATTGGTATTCCCTACCCGATTTGATACCTTAACCACAAATCATTATAAAATTTGTGGAGAAGTAAAGTATGAAGTGTCACCGCATTGAGGAACTGCTTGAACTGATGGAGCCTGAGTGGCAGAAAGATCAAGAGCTTAACCTATTAGAGTTCATCATTAAGCTATCAAACGAAGCAGGCTACCAAGGCAAGCTAGAAGAGCTGACTGACGATGTTCTTATCTATCACCTAAAAATGCGCAACAGCGAAAAAGATGAGATGATCCCGGGCCTGAAAAAAGACCAAGAAGATGATTTCAAAACCGCAATTCTAAAAGCACGTGGCCTTCTTTAGTCGCCCGTTAGTTTAGAGCTCAATTGCCGTATAGATAAAACACTCAATTTTAAAAAGCGACCACCAGGTCGCTTTTTTGTTTCTGTTCGCTATTTTTTCGTCACAACTGTTATGACTTTTGTTGTTAAAGGTTGATAGCGTTAAAGAAATGAGAACAAGATTGTCGCTATAATCGCCATCCATAAGAATCTTCTAAAATAATAAGAGTGAGTGCGATAACAACAAATGCACCAAGCTCAATTTCAACAGGTTCTCTAAACCATACTTTCAAGTAATGTCGTCATGCCCGACTTAACCGGGCAAACAAGCCACAAAAAGGATAGTCCATGAGTCAGGATAAAATCGATATCAAAGATGTGACTCCTAAAACCTTTAACCCGAAAACACATAAAGGTAATGGAGATCGATTTAACCCAAGTAACCGAATCTATGTTCGAGAAAGCAAAGGTAAATTCCAACAACTGCGTCGCTATGGCGGTTGGTTCTTACTTTTACTTTTTGCGCTTATCCCATGGATTCCCTTTGGTGAACGTCAAGCGATCTTGCTCGATATCGGCAGCCAACAGTTCAACTTCTTTGGCACCACCTTATACCCGCAAGATCTGACCCTACTCGCGATCCTATTTATGATTGCCGCGTTTGGCCTGTTTTTCATAACCACCTTCTTAGGCCGCGTCTGGTGTGGCTATTTATGCCCGCAAACCGTCTGGACCTTCATGTATATCTGGTTCGAAGAGAAGCTAGAAGGCGCTGCCAATAAGCGAAGAAAACAAGACTCGGGCAAACTGACGAGCAATTTAATCCTCAGAAAAACCCTCAAACACATTGCGTGGTGGGCGATTGCCATTGCGACGGGCTTAACCTTTGTTGGTTACTTCATCCCAATCAAAGAGTTAGTGGTTGGCTTCTTTACCTTTAACTCGTCTTTCTGGCCGGTGTTTTGGGTACTGTTCTTTGCTGGATGTACTTATGCCAATGCGGGTTGGATGCGTTCAATTGTTTGTCTGCACATGTGTCCTTACGCGCGTTTCCAGTCGGCAATGTTCGATAAAGACACCTTCATCGTTGGTTACAACACAGAACGTGGTGAAAGCCGTGGCCCTCGCTCTCGTAAAGCCGATCCAAAAGAGCTTGGTCTAGGCGACTGTATTGACTGTAATCTGTGTGTACAAGTGTGCCCTACGGGTATCGATATCCGTGACGGCCTGCAATACGAGTGTATTAACTGCGGCGCGTGTATTGATGCCTGTGACAACACGATGGAGCGTATGGGCTATGAGAAAGGCCTGATCAATTACACCACCGAGCACAGACTTGAAGGTCACTCGACCAAGGTAATGCGTCCCAAGCTGTTGGGCTATGGCGCTATCTTGATCGTGATGCTGGGCTTGTTCTTCGCCCAAATCGCGAGCGTTGATCCTGCCGGCCTAAGTGTTCTGCGTGACCGAAACCAACTGTTTAGAGTCAATAACCAAGGGTTGGTTGAAAACACCTACACCTTGAAAGTGATCAACAAGACTCAACAAGAGCAAGAGTACAAACTCGATGTTAGCGGACTGCCCGATTCTATCTGGTATGGTAAACAGACGATTACTGTCGATCCAGGCGAGGTTTTGAACCTACCTATCAGTTTGGGCGCCGACCCAGAAAAACTGAGCTCACCAGTTTCGACAATTCAGTTTATACTCTCGGATAATGAAGAGTTTACGATGGAAGTCGAAAGCCGCTTTATCAAGAAGCTCTGATACCCGCACCGTAGTGCTTGGTATAACAACCCAATAAATGGAAAAAGGCTCAGTAATGAGCCTTTTTTATTCTATGACGATGCAAGCCTTTAACTTTGATAACCTGACTCCTGACTTCATGTGGTACGCACTGGAGAGCATCGGAGTTCGCGCTGAATCCGGGCTTCTCGCTCTCAACAGTTACGAAAACCGTGTCTATCAGTTCACCGATGAAGACCGTAAGCGCTACGTCGTTAAGTTTTACCGTCCACAACGCTGGAACAAGGCACAGATCCAAGAAGAGCATGACTTCGCACTCGAGCTTATCGAACAAGAGATGCCGGTTGCGCCTCCAATGCGAATCAACGGTGCAACCTTACATGAATACCAAGGCTACCTATTTGCACTATTTGAAAGTGTTGGCGGCAGACAGTATGAAGTTGACAATCTAGATCAATTGGAAGGCGTAGGACGCTTTCTTGGTCGTATTCATAAAGCCAGCGCGGGAAGAACATTCCAGCATCGCCCGACCATCAGCTTAGATGAATACCTTTATCAGCCACGTAAGATTCTAGAGAACTCTCAGTTTATCCCGACGCACCTAGAAAATGCCTTCTTCAATGACGTCGACCTTCTGATCAAAGAGCTAGAGAGCCAGTGGCCAAGCAATATTGGAAATATCCGCCTGCATGGTGACTGCCACCCTGGCAATATCTTGTGGCGTGACGGGCCAATGTTCGTCGATCTTGATGACGCACGTAACGGCCCTGCGATACAAGATTTGTGGATGCTGCTTAACGGCGAGAGTCAAGATAAGCTAATGCAACTGGATATTTTGCTAGAGAGCTATCAAGAATTTTGCGATTTTAATACCGCGCAACTGAAACTAATCGAGCCACTACGCGGTCTACGTATGGTGCATTACATGGCATGGTTGGCGAAACGATGGAACGATCCTGCATTTCCTCTAGCCTTCCCATGGTTTAATGATCCAAAATATTGGGAGCAACAAGTACTTGCTTGTAAAGAGCAAATTGCTACCCTGCAAGAGCCACCACTTTCGTTAATGCCTCAGTGGTAACAGCAATCGCAACACAACTAGATAAAAATTCAAACATAATGGAGATTGGATAAATGAAAAAGCTATTCGCATTTTTCTCATTGATCATGTTGAGCCTTTCAGCTCACGCTGCGAAATTTAACGAAGGTGAACACTACAAAGTTCTCGATCTAGAAGCATCAAAAAAACCAATGGTGACAGAGTTCTTCTCTTTCTACTGCCCACACTGTAATAGCTTTGAACCAATCATCCAGCAGCTAAAACAACAGCTACCTAAAGACGCTAAGCTACAGAAGAACCATGTTTCATTCATGGGTGGCAACATGGGTCTGCCAATGAGCAAAGCTTACGCGACAATGATTGCACTGAAAGTTGAAGATAAAATGGTGCCAGTGATGTTTAACCGCATCCACACAATGAACAAGCCACCACGTGATGAAGAAGAACTGCGTCAAATCTTCCTAGACGAAGGCGTTGATGCGAAGAAATTCGATGCTGCGTATAACGGCTTTGCTGTAGATTCTATGGTTCGTCGCTTCGACAAAGCATTCAAAGACAGCGGCCTTTCAGGTGTACCCGCTGTTGTGGTTAACAACCGCTACCTAGTAGAAGCTCAAGGTATCAACTCTCTTGATGAGTACTTCGAGCTCGTGAACTTCTTATTAAAGAAGTAAGCCATTGATGAAAGGAAGCTTCGGCTTCCTTTTTTTTTTGCTAGTTCAAAAATCATTATTGATAAATAATTAACCTGGAAGTTTAAAGCTTTACTGCTATTAATAACCCGTCCTAAGAACCGGTGGGCAAGGAGCCCTTGAATGAAAATAAAAATAACTCTCTTGGCATTGAGCGTTGCGGCTTCTCCCGCTTTTGCCAAGCTTGCAGACCAACAAGGTTTCAGTGGTGAAATCTCTCTCAATACCGGGGTTACCTCTTCCACCTCGAACTTTAATACCGATGCTAATAGCAATCTTTCATCCACAGATCAGAAGGCTTCTTCGGAAAGCTCTTTTCTGGTTGCTCCTTTAGGTAGTGTTGCTTATACCTTTGGTGAAAAGCTAAACCATCAGGTATACACAGGTACCGCGCGAGATGATGTAGCAACAGGTACTGTAGTTCTCGAAGTCGGTTACAAATACCAACTTGAGTCAGGCATGGTGATCGACGCTTCACTGCTGCCAACCATTATGTCTGGTGAAACTTGGGCTGATCCATACAACACCACATCAGCTCGCACCAAGACCGATGAAACTGGCAATGCGTTTCGTTTGAAGCTAAGCAACATTGCGGGCTCAGCTTTCTCGCTAGACATGGCCTATGCGACCAAAGATGTCGACAAGGATGATATTCAAGATCAAGAGCTCAAACGAGATGCCAATACTCTCTACTTGAAAGGTCAATATCGCCTGCCACTCAGTCGTACCATGATGCTTATTCCATCCGTCATCTATCAAACACGTGATGCTGATGGTAAAGCTGAATCTTACGACCAATTCGGTGGTGAGGTAAGCTTGTTTGGTTGCATGGGGCGTCACCAGTACGCACTAACAGCGGGTTACAGCCAACGCTCTTACGATGCGAGCAACCCGATCTACGACAAGAAACGCAGCGACGACAATATCAACCTATTCGCCGCCTATGAGTATGATCAATTCATGGATTGGGAAAACTGGTCGTTTATTTCACTGGCAGGCTACGGCACCAGCGACTCGAACATTACCTTCTACGACGAGTCTCAATATATCGTTTCAGTTGGCTTGAACTACAAGTTCTAACCTTAGCGAGTATGAACTGCAATCCAACGAAAGCCTGCATCTAAGCCTGTCTCTTGATCACAAG